>NZ_DLJW01000129.1:0-120525 GCF_002477705.1 Stenotrophomonas sp. UBA7606
CATGCTCGGCAGGGGGCTTTCCCAGCCAACAGCACCCCTCCCCAACCCTCCCCCTTCGCTACGCGAAAGGGAGGGGGTAAACGCCAAATCCGCCAGGTGCCTACAATAGGTACCGTTTTTCCATCAGCCAGAACTCATGTCCAAGCTCTCCAAAGCCAAGCGCGACAAGCGCAAGAAGCAGGCCCCGCGCCGTCCGTTCGCTCGCCTGAATGCCCAGCAGCAGGTGCAGAACCACGCCGTGCTGGTCAACGAAGAAGGCCAGGTGGTTGCCGCCATCGGCCTGCAGCGCAACGAATGGCTGCTGGCCATCGGTGGCCAGACCATGGGCAATGCCGACAACCCGGTGCCGATGCTGGCCATGCTCAAGCACCTGGCCAACGTGCAGGAGAAGGAAGGCCGCAAGGTCACCTTGGAATACTCCGCCGCCCTGCAGCAGATGATCGACGACCTGGCCGCCGACGAAGGCAAGACCGCCGACGATTACCTGGCAGGCCTGGTGGCCGAGTTCGAGGGTGTGGAAGGCGAAGAAGCCGTTGACGCCGCCGAGGAGCCCGTCGCCATCGCCGAGGAAGTGCCCGAGGCCGGCGCCGCCGACAGCAACGACCAGCCCAAGGCCTGAGCCACAGGCCTGCCGTGACGGTCTATATCGACGATGCCGTACACCCCTGGCGCGGCGAGCGCTGGGCGCATCTGATGGCCGACACCTTGCCCGAGCTGCATGCGCTGGCGCAGCAGCTCGGCATCCCCCGCAGGGCGTTCCAGAACCGCCCCAGCGGCGTGCATTACGACGTGCCCGCACCGCTGCGCGAGCAGGCCATCGCACTGGGCGCGCAGCCGATATCGCGGCACAGCGATCGCGCCCTGGTACGCCGCGTGATCGCCAATGCGCGAGCGTTGTACCAGCCCTGATGAATGCACCGTAGTGCCGAGCCATGCTCGGCAGAAGCGTTACCGGTAGAACCCTGCCGAGCATGGCTCGGCACTACATATTGGTTTATCGGTACCCCCCCAGCCGAGCATGGCTCGGCTCTACCGTTGCTGCCGGCTTAGAACGGGTCGCTGCCCGGGCGCACTTCCACCCCCAGCAGGGAACAGAGCGCCAGCATGGCCTCGTCATCGCGGCTGAGCGCGATCCAGCCGGCATAGGCATCGCCACCGGTGTTCCAGTTCCACACCGAGTAGCCGTGCTCGCGCAGGCGGTCGTAGGCGGTGCTCATCAGCGCCGGCACATCCAGATCGTCGGCGAAGTCCTCATCATCCAGATCGCCGCCCCAATCGATGCGCAGGTTCCAGCGCGCGGCCATCTCCTCGAGTGCGGCGACGAAGGAGTCGGTGTCCTTCCAGTCCACGTAGAAGCCTGAACGCCAGTCGATGGCGTCCTTCAGGTCCCACAGCCACTGCTCGTCGCTGCCGTCCTCCTCGGCGCCGGCGCGGGCTTCACGCCAAGCATCGAACTGCTGCAGCGCCGCGTCCTCGTCGCCGGGGTTGATCAGCCACAGCAGGTTCCAGACCCGCGCGGGATGGTCGTCTTCGTCGAAGTCCGGTTGCAGTTCGTCGGAATCTTCGTAATCGGCGCTGTTGTCGGGCATGGGGCGGTTTCCACTACAGGTTTGGCGCGCATTCTGCCGCCCGCGGCGTGACAGCGAAAGCCTCAGGCCGTCACAGCGGTTATCCTTGCGCCCCGAAGAGGGCCACGGTGGCCTTCAGTGAAACACTGATATGAGCGATACCCCTCCCGATCATCTGGCGGTCAACCCGCAGAGCCCGTTCCACAATGCCGAAGCACTGCAGCGCGGTGTCGGCGTGCGCTTCAACGGCATCGAGCGCGATGACGTCGAGGAATACTCGGTCAGCGAAGGCTGGATCCGCGTGCAGGCTGGCAAGGCCCGCGACCGCCGTGGCAACCCGATGACCCTGAAGATCAAGGGCGCGGTGGAGCCGTATTTTCTTGAGTTGAAGAACGCTTAAGGGCTGACGGCCTGCCCTCACCCCAACCCCTCTCCCGCAGGCGGGAGAGGAGCTAGTGCACTGGCAGCCGTCACGATCCGAGCCCCTCTCCCGTTTACGGGAGAGGGGTTGGGGTGAGGGCAGGCTCTGCGAGCAAAGCCCGCAACAGCCGCTCAATCCCGCTGCCGGCTTTCCAGCAGATCCAGGTTGCGGATCAGCTTGCGGGCGATCTCATCGGATACCTGGCCGCGCCGGGTCAGCCGGAACAATTCCTCACGCTCGGCATTCAAGCCGGCGGTACGCAGGCTGCGATAGGCCTGCTCCATGCGCCGCACTTTTTCCGGGTCTTCGTCCGGACTCTGCCCCTTGTCCAGGTTGCGCTGGTAAAGCAGGCTGACCCGCGCCGCCGCGTCGTTGAGCAACTGCACCGCGCCGGTGGACTGCCCTTCCACCAACTGCTGGCGCGCCTTTTCCACCGCTGCCAGCGCCGCCTTTGACGAAGCCTTGCGGGCCAGATCCTCCTCGCGCCGGCTGCTGTCGTCCTTGGGCAGCTCCAGCCCCTTGAGCAGGCGTGGCAGCAACAGGCTGGCGGCGATCAACGAGACCAGGATCACCGCCGCCGCCAGGAAGATCACCAGGTCGCGCGCAGGGAACGGCTCACCACCGGGAATCATCAACGGCAAGGTCAGCACGCCGGCCAGGGTGATGGCACCGCGCACGCCGGCCACCGACATCGCCAGCACCACCCGCCACGATGTCACCGTCTCCTGCTCGCCACGCATGCGGGCCTTGAGCAGGTTCCAGCGCAGCGACAACCACACGAACGCCAACCGCAACGCGATCAGCATGCCGTTGATGGCCAACACGTACACCAGCAGCCACCATGGGCTGTGGTGACCGGTGACGTTCATGGTCTCCACCGCGCGCTCGACGATGCCCGGCAACTGCTCGCCCAGCAGCACGAACATGATGCCGTTGAAGGTGAACTGCACCATGTTCCAGACCGCGTTGCGCTGCACGCGCATGCTGCCGCTGATGCGGCCGGTCAGTTCCACGTAGCTCATGGTGATGCCGGCCGCCACCGCCGCCAGGATGCCCGAGGCCTGCAGTTCTTCGGCCAGCAGGTAGGCGGCGAAGGGGATCAGCAGGTTGACCAGCAACGCCGCACCCGGCTCCTCACCGAAGCCGCGCCATAGCCACCGCTGGAAGGTGGACACGCCCCAGGTGACCGCCACGCCGATCGCCAAGCCGGCAAAGGCCACCCACAGGAAGGTCAGCGAGGCCTGCGCGAGCGAGAACGTGCCGGTCATCACTGCCGCCACCGCAAAGCGGAAACAGACCAGGCCGGAGGCGTCGTTCAACAGCGACTCGCCTTCCAGGATGTGCATCAGCCGCTTGGGAATGGGCGCGCGCGAGGCAATCGCACTGACCGCCACCGGGTCGGTTGGCGAAATGATCGCCGCCAGCGCAAAGGCCACCGCCAGTGGCATGGCCGGAATCAACCAATGGATCAGCAGGCCGGCACCGACCACGGTGAACACCACCAGGCCGAAGGCCAACTCAAGGATGGCGCCCTTGTCACGGAACAGGCCCTGCTTGGGAATGCGCCAGCCATCCAGGAACAGCAGCGGCGGCAGGAACAGCAGGAAGAACATGTCCGGTTCCAGCGCGTGGCCACGCTTGAAAACACCGGATATCAACGCGCCCAGGCCAATCTGTACCAGCGGCAGTGGCAGTGAAAACGGCAGGATCCGGACCAGATAGCCACTGGCGACAACGGCTACCAGCATCGCCAGGACGACTTCGATCGTATGCATGTGTGTTCCAGAAATCGGCGCGGGCATCAGCACCGCGCCACAGACCCGGAAAAACTAGCACAGCGTGCGTACGCTGCGGATGTTGAATGAATGCGCGCAGGCCTCAAGCCCAACGCGCATTCATCACCTCACCCCTGCTGCTGCGGGCCGGCCGCCACTCAGGCCGCAGCCTTCACTGCCTGATCGCCGTCGAAACGGTAGATATCCATGGCCAGGAAGCCCATGTCGATGCCGGCATCGATGCGCTGTGCTCCCATGTCACCAGAGCCGGCCGCGCCCATGGCGAAGTACAGCGGCAGCAGGTGTTCATCGGTGGGATGGGCCTGCGCGGCGAACGGTGCCTGCTGGCGGTAGTCGAACAGCGCCGGCAGGTCATCGTCACGCAGTTTCTGCTCCATCC
The DNA here is from genome assembly GCF_002477705.1 of Stenotrophomonas sp. UBA7606. NCBI lineage: Bacteria > Pseudomonadati > Pseudomonadota > Gammaproteobacteria > Lysobacterales > Lysobacteraceae > Stenotrophomonas > Stenotrophomonas sp. UBA7606. Next base: position 4,165 of record NZ_DLJW01000129.1, read on the forward strand.
ATTCGATGAACGGACGTACATACGGCGCCTCCTTGCCCTGCGCGTAGTTATGCCAGTCGTGCAGGTTGTGGGTGATGCTGCCCGAGCCGATCAACAGCACGCCCTGCTCGCGCAGCGGCGCCAGTGCACGGCCGATCTCGAACTGGTGCCGTGGCCCCAGCATCGGTTGGACAGAGACCTGCAGCACCGGGATATCAGCCTGCGGGTACAGATAACGCAGTGGCACCCACGCGCCGTGATCGAGGCCACGATCGGGGTCGATCACCGGCCGCAGGCCGGCCCTGGCCAGCCGCGAGGCCACTTCCTGGGCCAGTACCGGAGCACCCGGCGCAGGGTACTGCAACTGGTACAGCTCCTCGGGAAAGCCGCCGAAATCGTGGATCGTCTGCGGTTGTGGGGACGCGGACACCATCGGCGCCCGCCCCAGCCAATGTGCCGACGCCATCACGATGGCGCGCGGACGTTGCAGGCCGGCGGCCAGTTCGGCCAGACGCGGACCCACCTGGCCCGGCTGCAACGCCGTCATCGGCGAACCATGCGAGATGTACAGGGACGGCAGCGGCGTGCTCATGGCAGGCTCCCAGTGGAAAGAAGACGGTGCACAGCTTATTGCGCGGGGTGTGGACAACAAATAATCTCGGCGTCAACGTTTTATTGCGGAAACGGAAACAATGGACACCATCGATGCCATGCGGGTGTTCGTCGCGGTGGTCGAGCGCAACGGCTTCAGCGCCGCAGCCGACGCCCTGGACCTGTCCACCGCCGCGGTGACCCGGCAGATCGCCGCGCTGGAAAAGCGGCTCTCGGCGCGCCTGCTGAACCGCACCACGCGGCGGGTCAGCCCGACCAGCATCGGTGCCATGTATTACCAGCGCTGCGTGCAGTTGCTGGCCGAGTTCGATGCCATGGAGGCCTCGGTGGGCGCGCAGGCACTGCAGCCTTCCGGACGCCTGCGGATCAATGCACCGGTCAGTTATGGCATTGCCCGGCTGGCGCAGCTGCTGCCCGGTTACAGCGCGCTGTACCCGCAGGTGGAACTGGACCTGCAGCTTTCCGATCGTCTGGTGGACATGGTCGAGGAAGGCTTCGACCTGGCCATCCGCATCACCCGCCAACCGGCCCCCAGCCTGATCGCACGGCGCCTGGCCGAGGCCCGCATCCTGCTGTGCGCGGCACCGGCCTATCTGGCCCGCCGCGGCCAGCCGGCAGGCCCCGAGGCACTGGCCGAGCACGATTGCCTGTCCTATACCTACCTGGCCGGCGGCGAAACCTGGAGCCTGCAGGGGCCGCAAGGCGAAACAAGCGTGGCGCTTCAGCCACGCATGCGGGCCAACAACGGCGAAGTGCTGCGGGAGGCCGCCATTGCCGGCATGGGCATCATCAGCCAGCCGGATTTCATCGTCGACCAGGCATTGGCCGACGGCCGCCTGGTGCCGGTGCTGCCGGGCTGGGAAGCCGCCCCCATCGGCATCCACGCGGTGTATACCAGCCGCAGCCATCTGGCGCCGAAGGTGCGCAGCTTCATCGACTATCTGGCGCAGCACCTGGACAACGGCAACGAAGGCTCACTCTGAGCGGCGGCTGCGGTCCAGTACGGTGAGGATATCCTGCAACGGCATCGGCCGCCCCAGCAGGTAACCCTGCACCTGGTCGCAGCCGTGTGCGGCCAGCCAACGGTGCTGGCCATCAGTCTCCACGCCCTCGGCAATCACCGAAAGACCCATGCTGTGGCCCAGCGACAACAGGGCGCGGCAGATGGCGGCGTTGCGCGGGTTGGTTTCCACGTCCTTGACGAACACCCTGTCGATCTTCAGCGAATCCAGGGGCAGGTGCTGCAGGTAGGACATGCTGGAGAACCCGGTACCGAAATCATCCAGTGCCACGCCGATGCCATTGGCATGCAGGTACCCCAGGGTCTGCAGTGCCTGGGTCGGGTTGCGCATCAGCACGCTTTCGGTCAGCTCCATCTGCAGGGCTCCCGGTTGCAGGCTGAACTCCTGCATCGCACGGCTGAAGTCACCCACCAGGTCGCTGTTGAACAACTGCACCGCCGAGACATTGACCGCGATCGGCAATTGTCCCCAGCCTGCACTTACCAGCTGCCGCTGTGCCCGTGCCGCGGCATGGATCACCCAGCGCCCCAGCGAGATGATCAGGCCGGTGTCTTCGCACAACTGGATGAAATCGGTCGGCGCGATGTAGCTGCCGTCGGCCTGCGGCCAGCGCAGCAGTGCCTCCAGCGCGGCCGGGCTGCCATCGGCGGCATGCCGGATCGGCTGGAAGTGCAGTTCGAACTCGCCATGGTCGATCGCCATGTGGATGCGGCCGGCCAACTGCAACCGCTCGGTGTAATGCGCAGCCATGCCCGGTTCGAACCGAAGCAGGGTCGCCCCGCTCTCGCGGGCGGCATGGGCGGCCTGCGCGGCGCGGCCCAGTACCTGCTCGGCCAACTCGCCATCGGTCGGGCAACTGGCCACGCCCACCCGCGCTTCCAACTGGTGCAGGGTGTCGCGGCCACGCACCGGCTCGGCCACTGCCGCCAGCAAGGTATCCAGTACCAACTGCACGTCGGCACTGCCCTGGATGGCCAGCACGAAATCCTCGGCCGGCTGGTGCGCCAGCATGCCGTAGCGGGCCGCAAGACCGCCCAGCCGCACCGCCACCGCGCGCAGCACGTCCTCGCCGGCCTCGCGACCGAGGGTGTCGGTGATCATCTGCAGGCCGCGCAGTTGCACATGCGCGATCGTGTAGCCGTTGTCACCGGCGTCCAGCTTTTCGGCCAGGGCGCGCACGGTCAACAGGCCGGTACCGGCATGATGGCTGGCCCGGTAGGCCAGCTCGCTTTCATAGCGCAGGCGCTGGCTGACGTCCTCGGCCAGCACCAGGCTGGCGTTGCGGCCGGCAAACTCAAGATTGGCGAAGTGGCTCTGCACCTGGAAGGCGGTACCGTCCTTGCGCAGATGGGTACTGATGTTGATCCCCTCCTGCTCACCGCGCAGCGCGCGCGCCACGCTCTGCCGCACTTCCGTCCATTCTTCCGGTGGGCGGATGTCCAGTATCGACATTGCCAGGAACTCATCACGGCTGTAACCGTACTGCGCCACCGCCGCCTGGTTGACCTCGATGAAGCGCAGGGTGACCAGGTCGAAGATCCAGAACGGCGCCGGGTTGCGGTCAAATACCAGGCGGAACTGGCGCTGCGCCTCCAGTGCACGTTCCTCCATCTGCACGCGCTCGCTGACGTCCACCACCACGCCCGCCAGGCGACGCGCCGAGCCCTCGGTACCCACCAGCTCACCGCGCGCGGACAGCCAGCGCCACGAGCCATCGGGCAACTTCAGGCGATAAACGGCGTTCAGCGCCCCATGGCCGGCCTGCGCCGACTCCAGCTTGTCCTTCAGCGAGGCGCGGTCGTCTTCATGCACCAACGCCAACAGCTGCTCCGGCGAGGCACTGTTGCCCTTCAGGCCAAGCATCTGCCGGGTCAGCTCCGACCAGACCAGCCGCGGCGGCAGCCCCTGCACCGACCACGTCCCCACCTTGCCAACCTCGTACGCCAATGCCAGTTCCGCATTGCCCGCGCGCAGTTCCTCGGCCAACCGCGCCTGATGCCTGGCGCTGCGGTCCACCGCGTACAACAGGAAGGCCAGGCCCAGCAGATAGATCAGGTAGATGCCGATCGCCGCGTAAAGAAATACATACCAGCGCGCCATCACTTCCTGGTAGGACAGCGCGGTATACAGGATCAGGGGGTAATCCGGCGGCACACTGATCGCGGCAATGCGCAGCTGTCCATCGGACGGGCTGGTCACCACGCCCCCCGGAATCACCTCGGTGGAGGGCGGCACCATCACCATCGGCGTGGGCAAGGTCCTGCCCACCAGGCGACCCGGGTCGCGGCTGTGTGCCAGCAATTGCCCATAGCGGTTGCCGATTGAAGCCACGCCGTCGCGGCCCAGGTCCAGGCCGCTGACTACTTCCTGGAACGTGCCCAGCCTTACCCGTGCCAGCAACCACTGGTCCGGCTGCACCGGCAGGGCCGTGCGCACCGTCCAGTGCCCGCCGGGCAGTTCTTCCAGCGCACCGACATACAGCTCACCGCTGAGCACCCGGTTCTGGGTGGTGACCCATTCCGGCAGGGTCGGGTCGCCGCGTCCGGACAACAGTGGCCGCCCGCGGCCATCGACCAGGGTGATCGATACCAGGTCGTGGTTGCGCTCAAGCACACCGCGGATGCTGGCATCGAACAATGCCGGGGCCTGTTCCGGCACCCGCGCGAACAGCTCGCGGCCGTCGTTGGCGGTACCGCGCAGGGCGCGTTCCATGGTGATCAGCTGCGCCCGCAACAAGCGGTCGCTACCACTGGCGATCGCAATGCTCTGCCGCTGCGCCGCCTGCAGGCGGGTGTTGCGGTCGTTCCACAGCATCGACGCCAGCGCCACCGCCAGCAGCACCGCCACCAGCACGCCGGCAACGGCGATCACCCGCACCGGATGGGCAGGCGTCCGGGTCACCGGAACTTCCGGAGCAGCAGTGGGCGACGTTCAGTGTTCACGGTTGTTGATCCAGCTACTACTTCGGCAACAAGGGTGTCGCCGGCTGGGGACCGACGACGACATCACGCAAACGTGGCACCCCCGCGCTGCCAACGCCTCCCCAGACGTCACCTGCAGCGGGTTGCGTGCAAGCATGCAGCACAATGGCCTCTGCCGTGAAGAGTTCGTGATAAAAAAAATGGCACCGGCACAAGCAGACACGCAGAGCAAGTGCCAGAATCGGTATCTGCCACGGCGTTGGCACGGGTCTAGACTTGGCAGCCTGACTCTTTACCTGGAAATTGCCATGGCTTTGCAACGTTCCCTGCTGATGCTCGCAATCGGCGCCGCCGTCGCACTGAGCGGCTGCGACAAGGACGGCACGGCGCCCACTGCCGCCAACGCACCCGAAACGCCCGCCCAGGCCGCTGCCAAGGCGCAGCTGGGCAGCTTTGGCTTCGATGCCAGTGGCATGGACCGCAACGTCGCTGCCGGTGACAACTTCTTCGACTTTGCCAACGGTGGTTGGGTACAGCGCACCGAAATCCCGGCTGACCGCTCCAGCTATGGCAGCTTCAACGTCATCGCCGAGAAGACCCTGGCCGACACCCGCGCGATCATGGAGGAAGCCGGCACGTCCGATGCCGTCGACGTCCGCCGGATTGGTGACTATTACGCGGCGTTCATGGATGAAGCGGGCATCGAGGCCCGCGGCGTGGCACCAGTGCAGCCGCAGCTGCGGGCCATTGCCGGCATCGCCGACAAGCAGGCACTGGCGCGCACCCTGGGCACCACCCTGCGCGCCGACGTGGATCTGTTGAACGCCACCAACTTCTACACCCCGCACCTGTTCGGCGTCTGGGTGTCGGTGGACCTGCTGCAGCCAGACCGCAATGCGCCCTACCTGGTGCAGGGTGGCCTGGGCATGCCGGACCGCGACTTCTACCTGCAGGACGGCCGCATGGCCGAGCTGCGCACCGCCTACCAGACCTATGTGGCCAAGCTGCTGGAACTGTCCGGTGACAAGGATGCCGCCGCCAAGGCCACACGCATCGTCGCCCTGGAGACAAAGATCGCCCGCGCCCACGCCACCCAGGAAGAGACCAACGACGTGCAGAAGGGTGCCAACGCCTGGAAGCAGGCGGACCTGGCAGGCAAGGCACCAGGTATGGACTGGAACGCCTTCCTCGATGGCGCCAACCTGGGGGCGCAGCAGGATTTCATCGTCTGGCAGCCCAAGGCCGTCGCCGGCCTGTCCAAGCTGGTCGCCAGCGAGCCGCTGGAGGTATGGAAGGACTATATGCGCTTCCACGCCCTGGATGAGGCCGCCGCCTACCTGCCCAAGGCCTTCGCCGATGCCAGCTTTGCCTTCCACGGCACCACGATGAGCGGCACCCCGCAGCAGAGCGAGCGCTGGAAGCGCGCTGTCGCCGATACCAACACCGCGGTTGGCGAAGCGGTTGGCAAGATCTATGTTGAACGCCACTTCGACGCCAACACCAAGGCGCGCGCCGACGAGATGGCCAGGAACATCATCGCGGCCTTCGCCAAGCGCATCGATGCGCTGGAATGGATGTCGCCTGAGACCAAGGCCCGCGCCAAGGCCAAGGTTGCCGGGCTCAAGGTGGACATGGGTTACCCCAGCACCTGGCGTGACTACAGCGCGCTGGAAGTGAAGCGCGACGATGCATTGGGCAATGCCCAGCGCGCGTCGCTGTTCGAGTACCAGCGCAATATCGCCAAGCTCGGCAAGCCGGTGGACCACAGCGAATGGGCGATGCTGCCGCAGACCATCAATGCGATGAACGTGCCGCTTGAGAACCGCCTGGTCTTCCCGGCGGCCATCCTGCAGCCGCCGTTCTTCGACGGTGCGGCTGATGATGCGATCAACTACGGCGCCATCGGTGCGGTGATCGGCCACGAAATCAGCCACGGCTTCGACAATGCCGGTGCGCTGTTCGACGAGACCGGCAAGCTGCACAACTGGTGGACGCCGAATGACCTGAAGCAGTTCAACGCCGCCGGTGATGCGCTGGCGATGCAGTTCGACAGCTATGAGCCGTTCCCCGGCGTACACGTCAACGGCCGCCTGACCCTGGGCGAGAACATCGCCGACGTGGCCGGCCTCGGCACCGCCTACGATGCCTACCGGCTATCCTTGCAGGGCAAGCAGGAGCAGACGCTGGAAGGCTTCACCCCGGACCAGCGCTTCTTCCTCGGCTTTGCCCAGGCCTGGCGCAGCAAGGCGCGTGAGCAGGCGCTGCGCAATTCGCTGCTGACCAATGTGCATGCGCCGGGCCAGTTCCGCGCCTTGACGGTGCGCAACATCGACGCCTGGTACCCGGCGTTCGAGGTCAAGGACGGGCAGAAGCTGTACCTGACACCGGACAAGCGGGTCAAGGTCTGGTAACAGGGCCGGGTTCGGGTTTGGGAAACAGGCGCCGTTGGCGCCTGTTTCTTTTTGGGGGAGCTATGCCCCCTCCCTTTGGCCGCAGGCCAAGGGGAGGGTTGGGGAGGGGTCGCTTTTGGCGCTGGCTGGTAAGGCCCCTGCCGAGCATGGCTCGGCACTACAACGCTCCCTCCCTTTGGCGGAGCCAAGGGGGGTGAAGAAGGCCTGCTTGCACGCCACCGGCGTGCGCCTGATGAACGACCGAAGGCCATGCCTTCGGGCCGGGCGGGCTGGGGAGGGGTGCTGTTGGCGTTCGCTGGTAACGCCCCTGCCGAGCATGGCTCGGCACTACAACGCTCCCTCCCTTTGGCCGCAGGTCAAGGGGAGGGTTGGGGAGGGGTGCTTTTGGCGCTGGCTGGTAACGCCCCTGCCGAGCATGGCTCGGCACTACCGCAGGTCAGGGCCAATGCGCCAGCAGCGCCGGGTCCTGCCCTACCCGTTTGCAGGCCCGCGTCGAAATGCCATCGTTCAAGGCAATCCGGAACAAGGGCGCAACACTGCGCAGCACGCGCGCGGCCACCACCGACTGCAACTGCTGGCCACGGCTGCGTCCCAACAACTGCACCGCCCAGTCCGGCAGCAAGGCGGCACCTGCGGCCAGGAACACATCCCGCGACACCCCCGGCAGGGGCACCGGCAGGCGGACCTCGCTGAGCACCTCCAGTACCTCGCGTGAGCGCGCATCCATGCACAGCTGCGATTGCTGATCCTGGAAATAGGCCTGCACCTGCGCCTCACTGGCAGGCACATCGCGCGCACCCAGCGCTTCGGCCACGCGCCGATACTCAGCGTAGTAACGATCGGCAATGGCTACCGGCACCTCACGGCAATAGCGCCGGCAGCCCTCCAGGAAACCGTAGGCCTCGGTGACATGCACCCAGGTAAGCAACTGCGGATCATCGGCGGCATAGGTACGCCCATCCGGCAACGTGCCCACCACCTGGGCGTGGATGCGCCGTACCCGAGCTACCAGCTTGTCCACCTCCGCCGCCGGCGCATAGCTGGTACCGGCCACGAAACTGGTGGTGCGGCGCAAGCGGCCGACCAGGTCCTCACGGAAATTGGAATGGTCGTAGACGCCGGCCAGCGCACGCGGATGCAGCAACTGCAGCATCAATGCACACAGGCCGCCGGCAAGCATGCCCGGGAACTCCGAATGAATACGCCAGGTAACGCTGTCCGGGCCGAACCATCCCGGATCGCCCAAGGGCGCGTCATAGGCGACGCCGCTCTGGTCGCGTGGAAAGGCATCCAGCACCCAGCGGCGGATCTGGGCGGTGGCGGCAGAGGAAACAGGTCTGAACAGGGACGACATGGCGCCTATCCTAGCGGCAGTGCTGCGCAACTGAGCCCTGTCAGGCCCCTGCCTGACTCCGCTGGCGTTCATCCAACGGTACCCTGGGCGGATTTGTGCACCCGCAACATGTTTTTGCTGCAGCCCCCTCAACTTCCGCAACCTGCATGATGCTGCGGCGCAAAACCGCGGTACCTAAAGCGTACCCGTCAACCCGGTGCACGGCACTTCTTCGCAACTCCCCCATTGCCAAGCACGGTGAAAGTGCTAGAACTTGAGTCGCCTGACCGTTCCACGCTGCATCCGTCGCTCGTTCCAGAAAGTTACTGCAAGGAGCTCAACATGATCGCGTTGTTCAAAGGTTTAGGGTTGTTGCTGGAAGACAACGAGCTGTACCACAGCCCGTTTGAAAAGCAGGTTGACCACTGGAAAAAGCTGAGCGACCAGCAGATACGTGAAGAAGTAAGCCTGTTGGCCAAGGCCAAGTGCCAATGGCTGATTGCCTCGATCGTGCTTTGGCAGGCCTCATCGCTGCTGATCCTTGGGCTGATCACCAACTACCTGTGGCGTGATGATTTCCATATCACCTTTACCCGGGTAGTGATCGTGGTCGGCTCCTGGGTCTCGATCCTGTTCGTGATCTGGTTCATGGCCAACATGTTCGACCGCACCGCCGGTTTCGAGCGTTGGATGAAGGCGTTCAACAGCCGCGCGCGCATCAGCTCCGACGCTGACAGCGTGGACGAAGTGGCCGAAGCGCTGGAGATGGCCAAGCACTATCCGGAAGTACTGGACTACAAGCAGGCGGTCACCGCCAACCGCGAACTGCGCCACGAAGACATCCGCATCATGCGCGAGCTGGGCCGCATGCGGCAGCACTCGATGCTGGTCGGCGAACTGAACCACATTGGCGACGATGGGCTGCGTCTGCAACCTGCGTTCTGACGTCACATCCCTTTGTTGCTCCTCATCGCCGCGCTCCGTCGCGGCGATCTTTTTTTGCGCCATTGCGAAGCTGGAGCCCACTCCCGCAAAGGGAAAGCAACGTAGCCCGGGTAAGCGCAGCGCACCCGGGAAACGAGGACTTACCGGCCTGGCAATGCCCGGCGACTACGAGTTGCCCCGGGTGCGCTGCGCTTACCCGGGCTACGTGGCGCGTGAGACCGCGACACGCTTGCTGCTACGGGCCAACCTGCTGCGCTACGAAGACTGGCTGACGATGCTCTGCGACTACGGATTGTCCCGGGTGCGCTGCGCTTACCCGGGCTACGTGGCGCGCGAGACCGCAATACGCCTACTGCCACAGGCCGACCTGTTGCGCAACGAAGACTGGCTGACGATGCTCTGCGACTACGGGCTGCCCCGGGTGCGCTGCGCTTACCCGGGCTACGTGGCGCGTGAGACCGCAACACGCCTGCTGCTACGGGCCAAGCTGCTGCGCAACGAAGACTGGCTGACGATGCCTGCGACTACGGGTTGTCCCGGGTGCGCTGCGCTTACCCGGGCTACGTGGCGCGTGAGACCGCAACACGCCTGCTGCTACGGGCCAACCTGCTGCGCAACGAAGACTGGCTGACGATGCTCTGCGACTACGGGTTGTCCCGGGTGCGCTGCGCTTACCCGGGCTACGCGGCGCGAGACCAGAACGCGTCTGTTATTGCAGGCTGACCTGCTGCGCGTAGCCGGCCGGCAAGCCCTGCAACTGGCGGGTGGCGCCCACCACCACCACAAAATCACCCAAGGCTTCGCGGCGACACACCTGGGCGTCGTCCGCGCCACTGCAGTGCTCGCGATACAGCAGATAGCTGCAGCGGCCGGTGTCACTCTGCAGGCACTGGAAACGGCTGACGTCGTTGACCACGGTGGTGCGGCTGAGCAGGCTGTGCTCGCCACGGATGCGGGTAATCGAGGTCTGCCCGGGGGATTCATGTATGCCCAGCATCGACAGCAGGCTGCCGAGCAGAACGGTGAGGTAATGCATGGCGATTCTCCGGCGAACGGGGCGGCATCACATGCCGCGGAAAAGACTCATGAACGGCTGGCTGACCACCAGCGTCTCGGCACGCTGCTTGAGCCGCAGCACGCCGCGACCGCTGTCATCGCGACTGACCGCCGCCACCGCCTTCATGTTGACGATGGTGCCGCGATGGATCTGGCGGAAATTAGTGGTATCCAGCGCCGCGGCGAGCTCGCGCAGCGAACTGCGCAGCAACAACTCTTCCTCCGCGGTGACCACCACGGTGTACTTGCTGTCGGCGCGGAAATACAGCACCTCGTCCAGCATCACCAGGCGCGTTTCACGGCCATTGCTGGCGGTGATCCAGGCCAGCGGCGGTGCCGCAACGGCGGCGGACGGCTGCCGCGCCAGTTGCTGCAGCAGCCGCTCCAGCAGGGCCGGGTCCGGCCCGCCACTCTGGCGGCGGGCCAGCACGCGCTGGCGGGTAGCCAGCAGACGCTCATCGCTGACCGGTTTGAGCAGGTAGTCCACCGCGCCCTGCTCGAATGCACTGATCGCGTACTGGTCATAGGCGGTGACGAAGATCACCTCGGTCTGCGGGCTGAGCTGCTGCAACGCGCGGGCGACATCCAGGCCGGTGATGCCGGGCATGCGGATATCCAGGAAGGCCAGGTCGGGCTTGTGGGTATCCAGCGCCTCCAGCGCGGCGGCACCGTCCTCGCATTCGGCAACGATGCGCAGCTCCGGCCACAGCCGCTGCAGCTGGTCCAGCATGGCCTGGCGCAGCAGCGGTTCGTCTTCGGCGATCAACGCATCAAGGTGCATGGGGCAGCTCCGGTATCGCAACGGCACTGCGCTCGGTGGCAGGCACCGGCGGCACGCTGGCCGGCGCAGCAGTGGCTGTCGCCGCAGCCGCGCGCCGTGTCAAGCTGATGGTGGCCGCCATGCCACTGGGGAAATTGGATACCAGCGCCAGCGTGGCCTGCTCGCCGCAGCTCAGGCGCAGCCGTTCGCGCAGGTTCTTCAGGCCGATGCCGGTGCCCCTGTTGTCGGTGCTGATGCCCTGGCCATCATCGGCGACGGTAATGGTCAGCTGGCCGTCCAGCTCGCGTGCCAGGATCCAAACCGTACCGCCGCCGCTCTTGGGCTCCAGTCCATGCTTGATCGCATTCTCTACCAGCGTCTGCAGCGACATCGACGGCAGGCTGATGCCGTGCAGGGCTTCGGGCACGTCGATCTGCAGGCTGAGCCGTGAGCCCATGCGGATGCGCAGGATCTCCAGATAGGCCTGTACCCGCTCCAGCTCCTGCCCCAGCGTGGACACCGATTGGTCGATGCCCGGCAGCGAACTGCGCAGGTACTGGATCAAGTGACCCAGCATCTGTTCGGCACGGACCGGGTCGCTGCGGGTCAGCACCTGTGCATTGGCCAGGGTGTTGTAGAGAAAATGCGGCTCCACCTGCGCATGCAGCAGGTTCAGCCGGGCCACGCTGAGCTCCTTCTCGGCCTCGGTGCGCGCGGCGTGCTCGCGTTCCTCGCGGCGCTGCTGCGCCACCTTGCCACTGAGCGCATGGGTCACGGCCTCGGCGTTTTCGTAGTTGCTGCCTTCGTCCAACAGCAGCAGGTCCACCCAGGCACCGGCATCGGGTTCGAAGAACAGGGTGACGCTGCTGGTATCGGCACCAGGGGTGACCCGTGCGGTGATCTGGTTGTGCTTGATGGCCAGCCGCGCCATCGGGTTCCAGCGTGACGGCGGGCGCTCGCCATAAGGGTCGGCGCGGCGCTGGGTGGCGCGCAGCTGCAACGTGCCGACCGAACGCTCCAGCTGCTCGATGCGCGGCATCTGCCCGATCACCTGTTCCAGCAGGGCGAAGGCGGTGGGCGCATCCAGCGGCAGTTCCACCTGGCGGCGGTGGCGATTGGCCAGCGTCTGCGAATCCAGGCGGTCGGCGATCAGGGTGAGGCGACGGATATGGCTGGCCACCGAGGTAAGTGCAAACACCATCAAGGCCATCGCCGCCAGGCCGAAGATCCAGCCCGGCGACTCGTCCATGCCGCTGAACAGGCCACTCCACAGGAATGCCGCCACCAGGATCGTCAGCGCCCAGGCGGCGAGGATGCGGAAACCGAGAAACAGGCTGGCGAACATTGGGGCAGTCACCGAAGGGAATGGAGGTGAGCATAGGCGTCGCCCGGCGAGCCGCAAGCACGCTGCGACGAAACCCGGAAAACGCCGATCAAACCCGGATTGGCAGGAGTGGAATGGCAGCCCTCCTGTAGTGCCGAGCCATGCTCGGCAGGGGCCTTACCGGAAATGGTCTGGCATTGGCGGTTGGCTTGGAAAGCTTCTGCCGAGCATGGCTCGGCACTACGGATGGCTTGGGACCTCACCAGTTGGTTGGCAGCGCCCAGCGGGCTACGCCGTCGCCGCACAGACCGACCAGGGCGCCGCCTTCCGGTGCCCAATGCAGCTGGCGCAGATCCCAACAGGCCGCCCGGCTGGGGTTCAAGCTCAGCGACTGGCCGGTCTGCAGGTTCCACACCACCAGCACCGGATCGCCACCGTTGTTGCTGCCCAGGGCCAGCAGGCGACCGTCCGCCGACGCGGTGGCAGCATTCAGGGATTGCCGGCCAGGCAAGGCCAGCGAGTGCCGCACCTGGCCGCTGGCGACATCAACCACATGCATGCCCGGGTCGCGACGCGATCCCTCCATCAAGACAAAGCCAACCGCGATCCAGCCACCGGCCGCCGACCCTATCGGTTGCGGCACCCATTGCGCCATGCCGGCATCGTCCTGCGTGTCGGCCTGGCCAAACCGGCGCGGCAACGCCAGTACCCGATTGACCCGGCCGGTGCTGGCATCCAGTTCGGTCAACCCGGCCGGGTCTTCGATCCAGAAGCCCTGCCCGGCGCCGTCCCAGCGCACCGGCTTGATCCGGGTGTTGCCGGGGTAGCCGTCCACCACGCCCTGGCGCGGTGCATCGAAACGCTGGGCATACACCCAGGCCTGGCCATCGGCCAGGGGCGTTGCCTGCGGCTGCAGCACACGCAGCACATCGCGGATGCCGCCCTGCCCGTTCAAGGCATGGTCGTAGGCCACCGGCCTGCCCTGCGCGTCCCAGCTCCACTTCCAACCACCGCTGATTGGCTGGCGTACATCGGCGGCCCAGCGCAGCGGGTGGATGACCGTGGTGGACTGGTCCACGCTGTAAACGATGATCTGCTGCTGCAGCGCCAGCCATGCGTTGCGGCCCCGCGGGTCCACGCTCAAACCCGCGCGGCCCGCATCGCCGTTGGCCTGCCACAACCGCTGGGGCGTGTCGCCCATGCCCGGTGCCCAGCGCCATAGCGCATCCGGGTAGGCACTGAGCAACAACACGCTGCCATCGGCCAAGGGCCGCATGTCGTAATACTGGCCGCTTTCGCTGCGCAACAGCCGTTGCGCCGGCGTCGTGTCCTTGCCGCTGCCGGGGGTGCTCAAGCGCGGCTCGACAATCCGCGGATTGGCTGGCAACGGCGGCAGCCAGTCCGCCGCGCCCACGCCGATCTGTGTTGCGGCGCCGGGCAGCTTGCGCACGGCGTCATGGACTGGCGTGAACACCGCTTCTGGTACACCGCGACGGCTCAGGCGTGGCGAGGGACCGCCCCCCATCACGTTGAATCCGCGCAACTGATCGACGAGGCCACCATCCGGGTTGGGCCAGTCATCCGTACGGCTCAGCGTAATCACCGTGGCGGGCCTGCCCAGGGCCGCGTCCACCTGCATCACCCGCACCTCGATCGTGCTGCTGGCACGGCCCAGCACACCATGCTTCTGCCTGGCGCTGGCCTGCCAACTGGCAAACTCAACCCGCAATTCCTCCATCCTGTCGCTCAGCGCATCCACGCTGGGATCGCGCTGCAGGCGCTGCTCGCGCAAGGGCAGTTCCTCGGCCAGCAGGGCCCCTTGCTCCACCGCTTCGTGCAGCTTGGGCATGCGGTAGCGGTGGATGAACTCGGCCTTCAATTGCGGATGGCGGGCGATCAGTACATTGCCCCAGCCGTGGTCCATATAGGCCACGCGGGTACGTTGCACGGGGGCATTGAAGTTGCCCAGGGGAGCCAGGCTGGCCTGCACCACCGGCAACACCTGCTCAAACGGCAGCGACACCAGCAGCTCGACCTGGCCTAGGGCGCGTTGGTTCTTGGCCAGCAATGGTGTCTGCAGCGCCGAGGGGAGGCCTTTTTCCGCCTCCTGCTGTGCCGGGGGCAGCATTTGCCAGTTGGGCGGCAGCGGCGTGGCGATGGCCGCTAACGGCGGCATCATGATCGCCAGGCACAGGATTGCGCGGCAGGCGCGGAAAGGTGTCATGGGTCTTCCTTGGGGGCCATACAGGGATTCTGCGGGCACCCTGTGTATTTGGGGTGCCGGGAGCCTCACCGCAAGCCGTGTTCTTGCGCTGGCGGGCAAGCGAGCGAGATGTAGTGCCGAGCCATGCTCGGCATGGGGCATCACCTGTAGCGCCACAAGCGCTGCGTGGTTGTGCTGGAAACAAGAGCTGCCCTCACCCCAACCCCTCTCCCGCTTGCGGGAGAGGGGCTCTGCTCCCGGACCTTGCGCTGGCGCAAGACCGTTCGAATGGCTGCGAACCTTTGGTGCGCAAGCAATCCTTCTCACCCCGCAGGCGGGAGAGGGGGCAGCTCCCTCCCTTTGGCCGCAGGCCAAGGGGAGGGTTGGGGAGGGGTGCTTTTGACTTGGCTGCGCAAAGCTGCCCTCACCCCAACCCCTCTCCCGCTTGCGGGAGAGGGGCTCTGCTCCCGGCCCTTGCGCTGGCGCAAGGGCGTTCGAATGGCTGCGAACCTTTGGTTCGCAAGCAGCCCTTCTCACCGCGCAGGCGGGAGAGGGGCTTCAAGGCCTTCAGGACTTAATTGCGCTCTGCAGCGCTCGCATCACGGGTGGCGCGGAAGCTTTCTTCCGGGCTCCAGTTCGGCCAGTCGCGCGAGTTGGCCAGCTTTTCGCCCAGGGTATAGAGCACTTCCAGGTCGCGCGCGGCACCGGCGAAGGTCCAGTCCGGCTGCCACTCATCACCCTGCTGGTGATAGCGGTTGGCGGTGTATTCGTCGGAGGCCTTCTTGCCCGCTTCCACGCCGCCATCGATCCAGTCCTGCCCTGCGCCATAGGACAGCGCCGGCACGCCACGCTTGGCGAACGGGAAGTGATCGGAACGGAAGAACAGGCCGGCTTCCGGCTTGGTGTCCGGGGTGTAGCGGATGTCCCAACCCTTGGCCACGTCCTTGAGCTGGTCCAGCAGCTCCACCTTGGCCGAGCCGTAGATGCCGAAATCACGCGACGGGCTGTACGGGGACATGCCGTCCATGTTGATCACCGCAACCGTCTTGGACAGTGGATACAGCGGATTGCTGGCGTAGTACTCCGAGCCCAGCAAACCCTTTTCCTCGGCGGTCACCGCCAGGAACACCACCGAGCGCTGCGGCTTTGGCTGGGTGGCAAACCCACGTGCCAGCTCGACCAGCGCGGCGGTGCCGGAGGCATTGTCCATCGCACCGTTGAAGATGCGGTCGCCGCGTGCATCCGGCTCACCCACGCCGATGTGGTCCCAGTGGCCGGAATAGATGATGATTTCGTCCGGATGGGTGCTGCCCTCCAGGCGCGCGACCACGTTGTGCGACGTGATCACCTCGGTCTTGACCTGGTAGTTGGCCGAGAAGGTCTCGCCCTTCAGTTCCACCGGCTGGAAGTCGCGCGACTGCGCCTGCTTCTTCAGGGTCTCGAAATCCAGACCGGCGCGCTTGAACAGATCGACCGCCAGGTCGCGCTGGATCCAGCCTTCCAGCGCCGGGTGCGCCTCGGCCGGGTTCTGCCGGACCACGTCGAACATGGTGTTGGTATTGGAGCCGGCCACCGTCGCCCAACCATAGGAGGCCGGTGCGGTCTCATGGACGATCAGCACGCCGGCGGCGCCCTGGCGCGCGCCCTCTTCGTACTTGTAGGTCCAGCGCCCGTAATAGGTCATGCCCTTGCCGTCGAAGTCACCGCTACCGGTCTCGAAATCCGGGTCGTTGATCAGCACCACGGCGATCTTGCCCTTCAGGTCCACGCCCTTGAAGTCGTCCCAGTTGCGCTCCGGCGCCTTGACGCCATAGCCCAGGAACACCAGCGGTGCATTGCTGATATCCACCGCGCTGGCACCGTTCATGGCCGCGCGCACGGCGATCTCCTGGCCCTGGGTCAGGGGCTGTGGCTTGCCCTGGCTGCTCAGCGACAGCACCGGCTTGCCGACGATGTCGCCCTTGAGCAGCGGCACCGCCTGGGTCCACAGGCGCTGGCCGTCCTTCAGGTCGCCGCCGGGCTGCATGCCGGCAGCAGCGAACTGCCTGCTGAGGAAGGCAATGGTCTTGTCCTCGCCTGCGGTCGCTGGCGAACGGCCTTCATAGGCGTCGGAGGACAGCTCCTTGACGTCTGCCGAGATGCGGGCGCCGTCGAACTTGGGCGGGGCGGCCATCAGGGCGGTGGACACGGACATCGCCAACAGGCTGATAACGACTCGTTTCACGCGGGTACTCCAGTGGTAAGGCAACCCTGCGAGTGTAGCCAGAGCCGTCCAGCACCGTGCAGTGTCGTTGTGCACGGTCGTGCATCCGGGCCGCAGGGCTTATCTGCACCGTCGCTGCCGCACGCGTCACCCGGCCCCGCCTCAGTCGCCAAGCAGACGCTGCGCTGACGGCACCGCAGCCGCGCGCGCCAACAGGCTCTCACGTTCACGGGCATTGCTGCTGAGCGCCGCGGCTTGGCTGAACGCAACCGCTGCCTCCTCATGCCGCCCGAGCCGCGCCAGCAGATCCCCGCGCACCGCATGCAGCGGCACATAGCCCTGCAGCTGCGGGGCGTCCAGCAACTGCTGCAACAAGGCCCATGCCGCCTCCGCGCCCTGCGCCTGGGCGATGGCAACCACCCGGTTGAGCTCCACCACCGGCGATGGCAGCGCCTGCGCCAGGCGCTCGTACAAGGCAGCGATAGCCGACCAGTCGGTGAGCTCGGCGCGCCGCGCACGTGCATGGCAGGCCGCAATGGCCGCCTGCAGCACGTAGGGATCAGCCCCTCCGCCCAAGGCCTGCGCCTGTTCGAGCAGGGCCTGGCCACGTGCGATCTGCAGCCAGTCCCAGCGGGTGCGATCCTGGTCCAGCAGCAGTATCGCCGCACCGTCCGCGCCCACCCGTGCGCGCAGCCGCGAGGCCTGCAGTTCCATCAGTGCCAGCAGCCCCATTACCGGCACCGCCGTGGGCATCAGCCCGCTCAGGACCCTGCCCAGCCGCAGCGCTTCCTCGCACAGTGCCGGGCGTGTCCAATCCTCACCCGCGCTGGCAGCGTAGCCTTCGTTGAAGACCAGGTAGATCACCTCCAGCACCGCCTGCAGCCGCATTGGCAACGCCTGCCGGCGCGGCACTTCGAACGGCACCCTGCGTTCGGCCAGCAGGCGTTTGGCGCGGACGATGCGCTGGGCAATGGTGGGCTCGGGCAGCAGATAGGCACGGGCAATTTCGTGGGTGCTCAGGCCGCACAGCAGGCGCAGGGTCAAGGCGACGCGGGCATCGGCAGGCAGTTCCGGGTGGCAGGCAACGAACACCAGCCGCAGCAGGTCATCGCCAATGTCATCCAGCTGCTCGGAAGGATCCACACCCATGGCGTAATCCTGCTGTTCGTCGATGACCTGCGCCTGCCGCTGTGCATGCAGGCGCCGTTGCCGCAGCCGGTCGATGGCACGGCGTTGGGCGGTGGCCATCAACCAGGCGGCGGGATTGTCGGGGATGCCCTGCCGGGGCCAGTGCTCCAGTGCCGCGACCAGCGCGTCCTGGGCCAGTTCCTCGGCGCTGTCCAGCTCGCCCAGCATGCGCGCCAGGCGTGCGATCAGCCGTGGCGATTCCATCCGCCACAGGGTATCCAACAGTTGCTGCAGGTCAGCGTCGGCCATAGCGCGTGATCAAAACACCGCGCTGCCCGCGCCGCAAGCAAGGCGCGGGGCCCACAGTAGCCGTGCCAGCTTCCAATACCGAGCTGCCTTGAGTAACGCTGCCCGCATTGCCAGGCACTTACTGCCCGGCAAGCGGACGCCCACGGAACAGACTCACGCTGCCACGAATGTCTTGAAGCCGCCCCAGAACATGCGCTTGCCATCGAACGGCACGGTCTTGGCATCCATGCCGGCCAAACGCGGATCGGCCATGGCCTTGGCATTGACCCGGTCGCGGTGCGCGCGCGAGCGGTACAGGATGTAGGCGAAGATCACCACTTCATCCGGCTTGAGCTTGACCGCCTGCGGGAACGAGGTGTGTTTGCCTGGTTTGACGTCATCGGCCACCGCCTCCAGATAGGCCAGCGCACCATGCTCTTTCCACACCTTGGCCCCCAACCGGGCCATGCGCCGGTACTCGGCCAGCCGTGCCTGCGGCACCGGCACTACGAAACCATCGACGTAACTCATTGTTGTGTCCTCCACATAGCAATGGGCGGCAGCGGCGACCGCATGGATTCACGGCCGCCTGCCGATCAGCTGGGTTCGCCGTCCATATGGGCGATTTCCCACAAGTGGCCGTCCAGGTCCTGGAAGCCACGCTGGTACATGAAACCGTAGTCGCGTGCCGGCATGGGCTCAGTACCGCCTGCCGCCAAGGCCTTGTCGACCAGGCTGTCGACCGCCTTGCGGCTGTCCGCCGACAGGCAGGTGATCACCTCGGTCTGCCGGCGTGCATCGCAGAGCGGCTGGGGGGTGAACGTCTGGAAGAACGGCTCCACCAGCAACATCACGAAGATGCTCTCGCTGATGACCATGCAGGCGGCATTTTCATCGGTGAACTGCGGATTGAAGCTATAGCCGAGCGCAGCGAAGAACGCCTTGGAAGCGTCCAGGTCGCGCACCGGCAGGTTGACGAAGATCATCTGCGGATGGCCCATGCTTCAGCCCCCCGCCGGCATCGGCTTCATGCAGTTGACCATCCACGGCTTGCCGTAGCGGTCCACCAGCATGCCCCAGCGATGGGCCCAGAAGGTTTCGGCCAGCGCCATCTGTACGCTGCCACCCTCGGCAAGCGCGGCAAACACGCGCTCGGCCTCCTCGATGCTGTCCACGTCCACATTGATGGTGGTGGCGCTGCCATCCCCTGGCTGTGGACCGTCCGCCGCCATCAGCACCGCGCCGCCCGCCTCCACCTGGCAATGCGCGACCTGCTCGGGCTGCGGCATGAAGCCGCCGCACCCTTCAGCATCCATCCCGGCACTGGGCGGCATGTCGCCATAGGTCATCTCCGAGACCACGCTGCCACCCAAGGCCTTGGCGTAGAACGCCATCGCTTCATGGGTCTGGCCGTTGAAGCCCAAAAACGGAATCAGTTTCATCGTCTTGCTCCTGGCTGGGGTCGGGGTCAGTTGTTACGGTCGATCTGCTCGCGCAGACGTTGCTCCTGCGCCTGCAATTCCGGGGTGAAGGCGTCGCCGAAATCCTCCGCCTCGAAGAACGGGCGTATCTCCACCTCCACCGGGCTGCCACCGCCGGCATTGAAGGGCGCACGCTTGAGCCATTCCACGGCCTCCTGCAGCGACCGCACCTGCCAGACCCAGAAGCCGGCCACCAGCTCACGGGTTTCGGCGAACGGCCCATCAATGACACTGCGACCCTCCGCCGCAAACCGCACGCGCGCGCCGTGCGAGCTGGGCTTGAGCCCATCCCCGGCCAGCATGATGCCGGCCTTGACCAGTTCCTCGTTGAATGCCCCCATCGCCGCGATCTCATCGCGCGTGGGCATCACCCCGGCCTCTGTGTCAGCCGTGGCCTTCACCAGCACCATCACCTTCATCGTCGTACTCCGTTGCAGGCGGCATGCCCGCTTCTCAACAGGTACGACGAACCAGAGCCGGCCAACTCGACAGGCCTCCGCGGAATTTTTATGAATCAATTCATGCGGCAACGCAGCAAGTTGGATGCGACATGATGAGCCTCCCTCCGCGCAAGGCCAGGCCATGAAATACCTGTTGCTGATCTACATCGACCCGCAGTTGCTGCAGGCCCTGCCCACGGACGAATACGACACGCTGATGCGCGGCTGCCTGCAGCATGCCGATGCATTGCAGGCAGACGGCACGCTGTTGATGTCCCAACGCCTGCAGCCGCCGGCCACCGCGCAGACCCTGCGCAGCCGCCAAGGCCAATCGCGGGTGCTCGATGGCCCGTTTGCTGAAACCCGCGAGATCCTGGCCGGTTTCAACCTGATCGAAGCTGCCGATGCCGACGCCGCGATGCAGATCGCCAGGCAGTTCCCGTGGGCCGCCTACGGCAGCATCGAGGTGCGGGCGGTGGAGAGATCGAACCCGATTTGCTAAGCACCGGGGTTAGCCTCCACTGCCGCAACTGGCGATATCGGCTACCACAAACACGCAAACAAGTCATCAAATATTTTTTACATCCTTGATACCGAAAAGGGACGAGCAACCCAGCTCGAAACAACAACATTCGCCAAAAAACCAAAAAATACAAACAAAGCAGCGGCTTAAAAGCAAATTAAGCACGTCGAAAAGGCAAAAATTGCAAATCCATTCAGCCGTTGTTACTTTTGTATTAAATCGCTACCAGTCGCGATTCATGAACAGATCAAAAATGACTGGCGACAACCAATTAGCTTAAGGGGAACAGATGAATCGCTTCCAACAACACCGCATGCTGAAGCGCACCGCGCTGGCTGTGGTCCTCAGCGCTTGCATTGGGGCTGCCTTCGCCCAGAGCACCTCCGGCGAAATCTTGGGCTCGGCCTCAGCGGCGGAGAAGGTGCAGATCAAAAATCTGACGACCGGCAATGTACGTGAAGTGTCGGCCGGCGCCGACGGCCGTTTTCGCGTGTCGTCACTGCCGACCGGTGAGTACGAGGTCACCAGCAGCGAAGGCACCACCAAGGTTCGGGTCATCGCTGGCCAGGCAGCAACTGCGAATTTCTCCGCCGGCCGCGCCGGGGACGGCGCCACCTCCTCGCTAGATCGGATCACGGTTCTTGGTCAAGGCCCGAATCAGATCGACCTGAGCAGCGTCGAAACCCGCACCACTTTCACCGCGGAACAGCTCAACACCCTGCCGGTCGGCCGCGACGTCACCAGCATCTCCTTGCTGACGCCCGGCACCGTGGCTGCATCGGGCTACTTTGGCCCGGCCTCATTCGGTGGCGCGTCCGCCGCTGAAAACAGCTATTACGTCAACGGCTTCAACGTTACCAATCTATACGACAGCCTGTCGTTCTCCGAGGTCCCGTTCCAAGCCATCGACCAGCTGGACATCCAGACCGGCGGCTACGGCGCCAAGTACGGCTTCTCCACCGGTGGCGTAACCAGCGTCAACGTCAAGCGCGGCACCAACGAGTGGAAGGGCGGGTTCTCCTGGACTACCGTCCCCGACTCGCTGCGGGAACAACCGGACGACGTGCTGCTGGACGATGGCTCCATCTTCCGCTCCTATGACCGCAACTCTTCCAGCTCCGATGTCTACTCGGCATGGGTTGGCGGTCCGCTGATCGAAGACAAACTCTTCGTATTCGCAATGGGCCAGTACAGCAAGAGCGACATCACCTCGTACGGTGCTCGCGGCGGCAGCACCACCAGCGCAGCTGGTGCTGCAGCCATTAGCAGGAACACGACGTCTTACGACTACAGTTCGAAGACGCCGTACTGGTTGTTGAAGTTGGACTACTACCTCAACGAGAACAACCACTTCGAGTACACAGGGTTCGATAACAGCCGCCGCTACGAGTACAACTACTCCAATGCAGCGTATGCGACCACTGATGCTTCCGCTGAACCGAGCAATACCTCGGCACTGGGCGATCTGGTTGGCAAGAGTGGCGGCCAGACTGACATCTTCAAGTGGACCAGCTACCTGAACGACAATCTGACGATGTCGCTTCAATATGGTCAGATGCGCAATCGTAGCTCGCAGTTCACCGTCAGCCCTGACGGCGTAATGAGCTCTTACAACGGCGACGTCAACAGCCCGATCGGCGCTTGCCCCTATGTCTACAACTACGTTCTCGGCAGTCGTACGGGCTGCGCCGTGGTCAGCTCTGTCGACATGCTGGGCGGCAAGAACTCACGTAAAGGTGGACGCGCAGACTTCGAATGGCAGTTGGGCGACCACAAGGTAACCTTCGGCTACAGCGACGAAACCTGGAACTCCAAGGCAGGTACCTCCTACTCAGCCGGTGCTTATTGGCAGATCCAGAAGGACTACGCCACTTGGATCAACTTCCGCAATGGTGGTGAAGTCGAGATCGACCAGAAGTCCTGGTACATCGACGACAGCTGGCAGATCACTGATAACTTCATGCTCTATGCCGGTATTCGCAACGATTCGTTCAACAACAAGAACGGCGCCGGCGCCAGCTTTGTCAAGCAGGACAACATCTGGCAACCGCGCCTTGGTTTCTCCTGGGACGTAGCCGGTGATGGCCGTGACAAGCTGTTCGCCTCCGTCGGCCGTTACTCGCTGCCGATTGCCGCGAACGTTGCGCTTCGTGCAGCAAGCGCTTCTTACTACACCTACACTTACTATACGTACGACGGCTGGGACCCGGTCAGTGGCGCTCCGAATGTAACCGGTTCCTTCGCCAATGGCGCATATGATGAAGTTGCCAATGGTGAGAACGGCAGCGTTCCCGATCCCAAGGCTGTCGCAGCAAAGGGCCTGAAGCCGTATACCCAGGATGAAGCCATCCTTGGTTACCAGCATCAGTTCGTCTCCGACAACGACTTCCTGAACGACTGGACCGTCGGCCTGAAGGCCACCTATCGCCGTGTCAACAACGCGATGGATGACACCTGCGATGCGCGTGCGGTCTACAACGCGGCTACCAACGCCGGCTTGGATCTGTCGAACTGGGACGACGAGTGGACTGTTCCGGGCGGCATCCCCGGCTGCTACATCTTCAACCCGGGCAAGGACATGACCTTGACCCTGGACGTTGACGGTGACGGTACCCCGGACACCTTCACTGTCCCGGGTTCCACCTTGGGCCCGAAGGCAAAGCGCAGCTACAAGGCACTGACCTTCACTGCTGAGAAGACCACTGACAATTGGTACGCCAGCTTCAACTACACCTGGTCAAAGCTGCAGGGCAATTACGAAGGACTGGTGAAGTCGACCAATGGTCAGGACGATACCGGCACAACTTCTGATTTTGACTTTGCCGAACTCATGTTGGGTGCCAACGGCTATCTGTTCAACGATCACCGCCATAGCTTCAAGCTCTACGGTGGTTACAGCTTCAACGACCAGTGGAAGGTTGGCGCGAACCTGTTGGCCCAGTCCGGTGCCCCAATCAGCTGCCTGGGCGGCGGCAATGGCACCTTCGGAACTGAATACGGCTACGCAGGCGTCTTCCATACCTGCGAAGTTGGGTCGGACGAGATCAGTCCGGTGGGTTCGGCCGGCCGTACGCCTTGGACCTTCAGCTTCAGTCCGAACATTGTCTATACCCCGAATTGGCTGGAAGGTCTGAGCGTCCAGCTCTCGGTGATGAACCTGTTCAATAACGTTAAGCCGGTTCAGGTCTTCGAGACCAAGTACAGCCAGAACTCGGCAGGCACCATCACCAACTACTACAACTACAAGGCTGCCAAGTACTACTCTGATCCGCGCTATGCACGCATCCAGCTGCAGTACGACTGGTAATTGCTTGATCCAGCAGTAAGTTAGACAAAGGCCGCCGATAGAAATATCGGCGGCTTTTTTAGGCCATCAGAGCGGCGCTCACGGGATTTCGATCCGAAGATCCTGGTCAACACTTGCCTGATTACCACTGTAGTCCTTGGCAATGATCCGTAAGGTGTAGTTGCCCGGCTGCAGCTCAGCCATCCCCAGGCACCCTTCGGCCAACAAACCGTCACGCACGGTATTGGTCAGCACATAACGGAAACGCGTACTGCTGCTGCCATGCACGGTGATGCCGCTATCGGCGGCGTAGGCCAGCTTCACCGCCTCACGCTGCGGCGGCATGCGATTGAAGATGATGTTGGTCTGCGGCTGCTCATAGCCGGGCAACGCGCGGCCGTTGCCGTCCAGGATCTGATAGCCCAGGCTGTACAGGCCCAGACGGCGGCGCGGCAGGTTGTTGTCCACCTGGTCCCAGGCTTCCACCACCAGTTGCAGGCCGCCGATGTCGCGCGGCACACGCAGGCGACCATCCACTTTTTCGGTAAGCCGCTGGTTGTTGCCATCAAACAAAGCGATATCGTCGATCTTCGGCGCGACATGATCGGCGTAGTTGGCAAAGCCCAGGCGTACGGCATTGCGCTCGTAGCCCGACGGCCCCACGGCAAGATGCACATGTGCCTGGCTGTTGATGCTGCCCAACGCATCGCCGGGTTGGAAACGGGTGCCGCGACGTACGCGCACACGATCCAGCTGGCCAGCTTCGTTGTATACGAGCTGCATGCGGGCCGGGTCCAGCGCGCGGTTGCCGGCATCACGGCCGACCTTCATGTGGATGTAGTCGAGCTTGTCCAGCGACAGACCTTCGGCCTGGCCGCCCAGTGTCCAGGTAGAGGCCGGGCTGCTGACCTTGGCACTGGCGATGGCCAGCACGGTCTGGCCCACGTCACCACGCACATCGAACCCACTGTGCAAATGGTGCCGGCTCTCGCCGCTGAAATTGCCACGCACCTCGCCCAGAGTGCCAGTGACTTCGTGCCAGCCCAGTTGGGGTGCCAGTGGCCAGCGGCCTTGATTGGCGGGTAGCGGGTTGTCCGGCGACGGTCCCAGTTGCGGCGACGCATCGGCCGCTGTCGCGATGTGTGGCACAAGGTGATGGATGCGATAGGCATCCGCGTCGCTCAACAGCAGGCTGCCGTCCGGTGCCAGCGCCAACCCTGCAGGGCGCGCGAAGCGCTGGGCATCGTTGCCCGCCACGGCCACGATATGGCCGTGTGGTGACAACTGCACCACGCGCCCGCTCAGCCGCTCGCCAACATAGACCACGTCGTCGTGGGTGATTGCCAGGGTCATCGGCCCCCACAGCAGGCGCTCGCCGTCGGGCAGGCCAATCCGGGTGCTGACCATGCCGTCGGCGCTGACGGTACGCAGTGCGTTGTTCTGCAGATCGGCAACCCAGAGGTTGCCGTGGCTGTCGAACTTCAAGTCAGTGGGCGTATCGAAGCGCGCCAGCACCCCCTGCCCGTCCTCCCAACCCGGCAGGGCGCCGCCGGCCAGGGTGCTGACCGTGCCATCGGCAGCGATGACACGGATGCGGTCATTCCAGGTATCGGCGACATAGACACGACCGTCCGCGCCTACCGCGACACCCATCGGTCCATTGAAACGTGCCTGCGCGCCGCTGCCGTCCGCGAAGCCTGGCGTGCCGTCACCGGCCAGGGTAGTGACCTGGCCCTGCGCGGTGATCCTGCGGATGGCATGGTTACCGGTATCGGCCACGTACAGATTGCCCTGGGCATCCAGGGCGATGCCCGAGGGAGTATTGAACCTTGCCGCGCTGCCCTGCCCATCGGCGAAGCCTTCCATGCCGCCGGCCAGCACCTGGAAGGCGCCGTCCAGGCCGCGATACAGGATGCGGTTGTTGTCACCGGCATCGGCGACGAACAGCACACCGCCACCCATCGCCAGCCCCCAGGGATCACTGAAACGGGTTTGTGCGGCCTTGCCGGCACTGTTGCCAGCCACGCCGTCGCCGCCCAGCAAGGCGATCTGTGCCTGCCACCCCAGTGGCGTCGGCGGCGGAGCAGCCGGTGCGGGCGCTTGCGGCGCCCACAGGAAACTGGCGCCCAGCGCGGCACCGGTAACGGCGATGACGGCAATCACCCAATGTTTGCGATCCATGTACACCCAACCAACTGCGGACCCGGCACGATAGACGCTCACGGCCCGCGGCGGAACCGCCGAAAGCCCTGCATGGTGGAGAAACGTATGCAACTGTATCTGCAAGAAGAACTGATCCGCCTGCGTGCCGGGCATAGCACCGACATCAGCCTGCCACTGTCGCTGTCATCGCTGCTGGACGCGGGCCTGCGCCAGTTCCCGCCTTCCGGACCGGCCATGGAGCAGGCCATTGCCAGCACCGAGGACGCCTTGATGCCGTGGATCCCGGCACTGCGCCAGGAGACGCTGGAGGTATTGGAGTGCGCCGATGCGGTATTGGCACCGTTGCCAGGGGTGCTGGGCTATCCGCAGCAGGCAGTGCTTGAGCTGGATATCGAGGAAATCGAACGCGCATTCCAGCAACTGGCACAGGTAGCGGCGGGGATGCCGGCAAAGAGCCAAGGTATTCCGGAACGGGCAGATTTTGTCGCCGCGCTGGTGGTGGTGCGAGAGCTTATGCACCACGTTGGCTGGCAGCAGCTGCGTTTGCCTGGGCCAGCGGTCGGTCTTGATTGAGGCAGGGGCGGTAAAGCCAGGGCAAGAGCACCCCTCCCCAACCCTCCCCTTGCCTGCGGCAAAGGGAGGGGACGAAAGCTGACGCAGCAGCCACAGCATGCGCTGCTCCCTCTCTTGCGCAGCAAGGGAGGGCTGGGGAGCGGTAGGCCGGTTCAACCCGCCAAGCCAACTACAGCGCCGGCCGCTCCGGCCCGGTGCCCATCGCTTCGCGGTAGCGGGTGTACAGGGCCAGCACCTTGTCCACGTACTGCCGCGTTTCCACATAGGGCGGTACGCCGCCGTAGCGCGCGACCACGCCGATACCTGCGTTGTAGGCCGCCGCCGCCAGCGTGCGGTCGCCGTTGTAACGGCGCAGCAGGGACTTCATATAGCGTGCGCCGCCGTTGATCGACTGCGCCGGTGACAGCGGATCGCTCACCCCGTACTCGCTGGCGGTCTCCGGCATCAGCTGCATCACGCCCTGCGCGCCCTTGGGCGACACCGCCTTTTCATCGAAGGCGCTTTCGGCATGTGCGACCGCCCGCAACCAGGCGTCATCCACGCCGGTTGCCTTGGCGGCGGCGCGGAACTGCGGCGCATGCCGATTCAACTGCGGCGTGCCAACCCTGCCCAGGCCCGCGTGCGCGGGCTCACCCGGCGGCGTGGCCACGGTGAAGCGCAGGTAGGGCGTGGACCCCGGCAGGTTGCGGGTGGAGTAGACCTTGCGGCCGTCCTGCTCACGCTCGTACAGGGTGCCACTGAACACGCCGAAGTTGCCCCACAGGTTGGGGGTCTGCACGGCGTTGTCATCAATCACGATGGCCTTGCAGCTGGAGCCGGGTTCCGGTGCGGTGGCCATGCTGACGGTGCCCTTCTGCACACAGCGGTACACGGTGCGCGCCTGCAACGGCGCACACAGCCCGTACAACAGCAGCAACAGCGCAAGCGCAGCCGCGCGTGGCATGGCCGGATCCGGTCAGAAGAAGGATGATGATGCTGAGCCTGCCTGCTTGAACGGCAGGTGATGAAAAATGCGCCAATCGCGCCCAGAATGAATGGACGCTTTCTTACCCTGCTCCAGGCCCATGACCGCGCCCCTGCTAGGCTTCGACAACCCCCGTTTCCATACCGGTCGCAACACCAGCGTACGGCGCGGAGCGCGCTGGCATGGGGTGGCGCAGGCCTGCATCGAACTGGCGGATGGCCGCCAGTTGGGGCCGCTGGCACTGCAGACCGAACTGCGCGGTTTTGAGGCATTGGAGGAAGCGGATCTGCGCGATGAGCATGACCCGGCCTGTCGCACGCCTGCCGGCCTGTTGCAGGTGATGCAGCAGCTCTACCCCGGGTTCCGCAGCGATGAGCTGGTGACCTTGGTGCATTTCTGGATGGAGTGAGCGCGCGGCAAGCGGGTATGACTGCGGCCGCTATGGCTTTGGCTTTGGCTTTGGCTTTGGCTTTGGCTTTGGCTTTGGCTTTGGCTGTGGCTGTGGCTGTGGCCGTGGCTTCTGCTTTGGCCGTTCCCTTCTCCCGTTCACGGGAGAAGAGCCTGTCCCCGCGAAGGCGGGGATGCCCGCAGGGCGGATGGGGGCGCTGTTGCTTCCTGACTTGCTTGAAGCTTGGAAAGCGATTTTTCCCAGGTACCGCTATGCAGTCCTCGCTGCGCGGGGGTTGATTGGTTGCTCGTTTTGTCAGGAGCAGGAGCAAAAGCTGCCCTCATCCGCCCTGCGGGCATCCCCGCCTTCGCGGGGACAGGCTCTTCTCCCGCATGCGGGGGAAGGGACAGCATTCAGCGCGCCTGCGCAGCCCGCAGATGTTCCCCCACCGGTGCGGAGAACGCACGGCCGTCGGATACATCCCAGTTGATCGACCAGGTCATCACCCCGCGGAAATCCGGATGCGGCTGGCTGGGCTTCACCTCATCGCACTGCGTGGCCGTGGTGAGGCAATCAAAAGCGCGATTGATATCCGCCGGCGTCGCATAACCATTGCCGGCAGCACGCAGCCCCGACGGCAAGGCCAACGCCACCTGGTCGGCACGCAGGCCCTCGAACCGCCCCTTGCCGCCGGCCAGGTCAAAGCCTTCGATAAGCATCTTCGCCGAGCCCACCATCATGTCCACGCTGCCACCCGGATACTTCTCGGCGCGGTACGGCGTGGGCAGGCCACCGTTGTTGTAGAGCTGCACATGCAACAGGTCCAGCTCCTCACGCAGGCCATCGATCAGCGGCAGGTAAGCACCCCAGATGCCTTCCATCGACACAAAGCCGCCCTGCACATACGGGTGCTCCGGCGCCATCGACACATACAGGTTCGGGTACATGCCATGCAGGCGCTTCACCGCCGAGATCAGGTGCGGGGTAACCGGCGCACCGTGCACCACACCGGCGATCTTCTCCAGATCCACGTCGATGCCATCAAAGCCGAAGGTGTTGATCGCTTCGGCGGTGGTGCGCACGAAGTTGTCTTCGTCACGCTGCGTGTTCAAGGTCACCGTGCCCAACTCGCCACCAAAGGACAGCACCACGATCTTGCCCTGCGCACGCTTGGCGGCAATGTCGGCAATCAACTGCGCGCGGTCCAGGGCAGGGTCCGGATTGAACGTTACCTTGCCCTCGCCCATGTCATCGGCAAAGGCCAGCACGATCACGTCCCAGCTGTCGTCGACCTTGCCGACTGGCAACAGCCCCTGGCCGTTGTCGAAGTTGTGCAGATAGCCGACCAGGGCGTGCCTGGGCAGCGCATGGCTATGACCGGGGGCGACGCCAGCCACGCTGGCAGCTGCGGTCGGGGACGCTGCACTGCAGCCGAACGTGGAAGCAAGCACAGCGGCGGACAACAACAGACCAATCGACTTCATCGCGATACCAGAATGGGAAGACGCCCGATTCTAGGCATGCAGAAGCATCAAAAAGCCATTCAAAGACAACAACTTATAAATGTCGTCCTGTTTTGTCCCGGTTTGTCTGGCAGATGGCGCGGGACGCAAGCGGCAAGCACGCCCGATGACAGCGGCAGGGCCGGTAACTGGCCTGCGATGACCGCCGCTCAAGTGCACATTTTCATGCGCCGCTCGGCATCCCACAGGGCGCGCCGGGCCAGGTCATAGGCGCTGTCGGCGGCGCTGAGCAGGCTGTGCTCGGCCTCCACCGGGTCTGCGCCATTGTTGTAGCGATACTCCACCCGCTGCAGTGCCTCCAGGTGCTGCTGCGCGATGCCCAGCCAGCGCCGGCGTTGATCGGCATTGCAGCGCGGGTAGCGCTGCTCCAGCGCGCCGATCGCCACGCGGATGCGGCGGCTGGCCTCGCCCTTCATGTCCGGCGCCTTCTCGTAGCGGATCGGTGCCGCCTTGTAGGCATCGCCCGTTGCTTCACTGCCCAGGTCGGAGGGGCGCTCATGCAGGCGCGGATTGAAGGCGATATCCGGCGGTCGTCGCGCTTCAGCAGCCTGGATGTCCTCGCCATAGAGCAGGCGCTCGGAGCGTTTCTGCCGCGTTCCCGCACGTTCGCCCGAAAACAGGTTGGCAGTCGCGCGCTCTCCCACCTGGGTGGCCAGCTCGTCACGATGCTCGAACACGCGCTCAGCTGCGCTCTTCTGGTGCGTATCGGTGGCATCCGGGATGGCGAGCGTGCCGTCCTTTGCGTATAGCCGCTGCGACCAGGCGGCCTGCGGGGCTGCCGCCGTGGGAGCTGGTGCAGCCGGGACAACCGGAGCCACGGTGTCGGATGCGGGTGAAGTACTGGGTGCACGCTTGGAATCCACGGGCATTCCGGGCGCGACTGCGGTCGTAGACTGCGGCACGGCCAGATCCTGCGTGGAGGCATCCGGCGAGAGCCACCACAGCTGCACACGCGTCTGCTCGCCGCCCGTGTTCAAGGCGGGCACCTGCAGCATCAGGCGCGTTACGCCGAGCATGAACGCCAATGCAACCACGGCAGCGGTCACGCGGGTCCACAGCGGCTCGGCAGAACGGTCAGATCGCATGCAGCTCCATCGGAAACATGGCCCGGAAGGCATCAACCGGCCTTGGTGAAGTACAACCCCAGCATGCAGAGACCGACAAGGGCACACCAAGTTCAACAATTGTGTCCCACGAATAGGTGAACCTGTGGCAAGACTGGGCCATCATCGGTCAGACGCCGTCATCGTTCGCAGCACAAGGAGCCGTTCGTGAATACCGTTGCAGCACAGAATCTGGATGAAAGCATCGCCAAGCAGCTGTTCTTTGGCCATATCGCCGAAGAGGTGTTGTTCCCCTACCCGCAGATCCGCGAGCGTGACCGCGAGATGCTGGGCGCGATGACCGATGCCATCGACCAGTTCCTGGCCGACAAGACCGCCGACCTGCGCCAGTACGACCGCGATGCCGAGCAGCCACCGGAGTTCATCCAGGCGCTGCGTGACATGGGCCTGTTCGGGCTGATCATCCCCGAGGAATTTGGTGGGCTGGAGCTGTCCAACGGCGCCTATGCGCGCGTGCTGGGCCAGACCAGCAGCCATGACAGCTCGGTGTCGCTGACCATCGGCGCGCACAGCTCGATCGGCATGAAGGGCCTGCTGCTGTTCGGCAACGACGAGCAGAAGCAGCGCTACCTGCCCAGGCTGGCCAGTGGCGGGATGATCGCCGCCTTCTGCCTGACCGAAGCCGGCGCCGGCTCCGACGCCGCCGCCATCCGCACCAAGGCGCATCGCAACGATGACGGCAGCTGGACGCTGAGCGGCGAGAAGATCTGGATCACCAACGGCGGCATCGCCGATTTCTACACGGTGTTCGCGCGCACCGACACGGCGGAGGGCAAGGTCACCGCCTTCATCGTCGAAGCCGGCTGGGACGGCGTCAGCCATGGCCCGCACGAAGACAAGATGGGTATCCGCGCGTCGTCCACCACCACCGTCGCCTTCAACGAGGTGCGGGTGCCGGCCGCCAATGTGCTGGGCCCGGTCGGCAAGGGCTTCAAGGTGGCGATGAACATCCTCAACAGCGGCCGCACCGGCCTGGGCGGCGGTGCGGTGGGCGGCATGCGCGCCCTGATCCGCATGGCCTGTGCGCAGGCCAGCGAGCGCAGGCAGTTCGGCCAGGCCATTGCCGAGTTCGGCCTGGTACGCGAGAAGATCGCGCAGATGACCGCCGACTGCTTTGCTGCCGAAAGCACGGTGTGGATGGTGGCGCACCTGATCGACAGCGGCCGCACCGACTATTCGGTGGAAGCGGCGATGAGCAAGGTATTCGCCAGCGAGGCGGTGCAGCGCAGCTGCTACGAGGCGCTGCAGATTGCCGCCGGCAACGGCTTCATGCGCGAACTGCCGTACGAGCAGATGACCCGCGACACGCGCATCCTGTCGATCTTCGAAGGCACCAACGAGATCCTGCGCCTGTACGTGGCGCTGAACGGCCTGAAGGGCGTGGGCGCGACGCTGAGTGAACTGCAGAGCGCGGTGGGCGGTATCTTCAACGACCCGATCAAGGGCTTTGGCGTGCTCAGCGACTATGCCGGCCGCCGCATGCGCGAGGCCACCGGCTACGGCACCGGCCGCATCCGCGCACCGCTCGACGATGCGCTGCGGCCGCTCGCGCGGCTGTGCGAGAAGTACACGGTTGAGCTATCCAAGGCCTCGGACCGGCTGCTACGCAAGCACGGCAAGAAGATCGCCGACCAGCAGCATGCGCAGAAGCGCGTGGCCGATATCGCCATCGACCTGTTCGTCGGCCTGTGCGTGCTGTCGCGGGTGGAGAGCCTGCTGCAGGCCAAGCACCCGGCCGCCGATGACGCGGTGAAGATTGCCCGTCTGTTCGCCCGCCAGGCACGCCGGCGCATGGCGCGCAATGTGCGTGGGCTGGAGCGCAACGAGGACGAGATCGTCGAATCACTGGCCGCCTCGGTGCTGGAGCGCGGCGGCTACGCCTGGGACGTGATGTAAGCACCTTGTTTGCGGGCGCCGCGGAAGCGGCGAAGCCACCACCCGGGGAATCTGCAATTGCAGATTCCCCGCCCACCGGTTCCTGCCTCAGCTTCGCAGCTGATCCCGCTGTTACAGTGCCGGGTCTTCCACCGCCAGCTCGCCCTCGCGCAACACCCGCCGCAGCAATGCCCGGCCCTGCCGATCCAGGCCCAGCACGCGCGGCTTCACGCCGTGATGGCGATAGCGGCTGACCACCTTCTCCAACGCCGCCACGGCGGTGATGTCCCACAACTGCGCGCCGGACAGATCAATCACCACCGTACGCCCCTCGGCCACACGCGGATCGAAGGCATCGATGAAGGCATCCGCCGAGGCAAAGAACACCTGCCCGCGCACCGCATAGCGCAGGCTGCCGTCGGCCGATTCATGCGGCTCCACCTGCAGCAGCCGCGCCACCTTCAACGCGAAGAACACCCCACTCAACAGCACGCCGACGCCAACACCGGCGGCCAGATTGTGCGTGCCCAGGGTCACCGCCACCGTCGCCAACATCACCACGCCGGACAGGCGCGGATGCCGCACCAACGCACCGAGGCTGCGCCAGTCGAAGGTGGACACGCTGACCATCACCATGATCGCCACCAGCGCGATCACCGGCACCTGCCCTACCCAGGGCTTCAGCAACACCATCAGCACCAGCAGGAACACGCCCGCAAACAAGGTGGAGAGTCGGCCGCGGCCACCGTATTTCACGTTGCCAACGGTCTGCCCGATCATGCCGCAACCGGCAATGCCGCCGAACAGGCTGGCGGCGATATTGGCCACGCCAAGGCCGGTGCATTCGCGGTTCTTGGAACTGGGCGAGTCGGTGAGTTCGTCCACCACCCGTGCGGTCATCATCGATTCCAGCAGGCCGACCATCGCGATGGCCAGCGCCGGCATGGAGATGATGCGCAGGGTGTCCAGATCAAACGGCAGCGCGGGCAGGCCCATCCACTGCGGCAAGGCCTGCGGCAACCTGCCAAGATCATCGACAGTGGGAAGATCCAATTTCAGCCACCACGCCAGCACGCTAAGCACCACGATGCAGATCAGCGGTGAGGGAATCGCACGCACGCCGGGCAGGGGCAGGCGCGGCAGCCCGTAGATCACCAGCAGGCCCAGCGCCAGCATCGCCCAGGTGGCGGTGGTGGCGCCGTGCAACTGCGGCAACTGCGCGGAGAAGATCAGGATGGCCAGCGCATTGACGAAGCCGGTACGTACCGAGCTGCTGACAAAACGCATCAACACCCCCAGGCGCAGCACCCCGAACACGATCTGGATCACGCCAGCCAGCAGCCCGGCCGCGAACAGATACGGCAGGCCATGCGCACTGACCAAGGGCGCCGCCACCAATGCCACCGAACCGGCGGCGGC
Organism: Stenotrophomonas sp. UBA7606; assembly: GCF_002477705.1. Lineage (NCBI taxonomy): Bacteria > Pseudomonadati > Pseudomonadota > Gammaproteobacteria > Lysobacterales > Lysobacteraceae > Stenotrophomonas > Stenotrophomonas sp. UBA7606. The sequence continues at coordinate 38,109 of NZ_DLJW01000129.1, forward strand.
AGTGATCATCGCCGGCCGGCCACCAAACACCGCGATCACGATGCTCAGAACGAAGGAAGCGAACAGGCCGACCTGCGGGTCCACCCCGGCCACGAACGAGAACGCGATGACTTCAGGGATCAAGGCAAAGGTGGCCACGGCACCGGCCAGCATTTCGCGCAGGGGATTGGCGCGCCACTGCGCCAGTTCAGAATGCAGAAAGGACATACGGGCAGATCGCCGGTGCTGGCCCGCAGGGGCGGAAGCGCAGGCGCAATCGAGGGAAGGGGGGCGAATTATGCCTGTTGATCGTTGACCGGCGCGGGTTGGATTTACAGCAAGGCGCAAACGTCCAAGGCTACCCCTCCCCAACCCTCCCCTTGCCTTCGGCAAAGGGAGGGAGCTTTTGGCCCCCTCCCTTTTGCGGAGCAAAGGGGAGGGCTGGGGAAGGGTGCTCTTCGCGCACAACCCAACCCCCAAAACCCAGCTGCGGTAGCATTTCCACCCTCGCACCACCAGCAGCCCCCATGCCCCACTACACCGGCCCCCTGCTCGCCCGCGCCTTGCTCGAGCAGCTGCACAGCGCCCTGAAGAAGGGCAGCAGCGAAATCAGCACCTCGCTCGACCTGGGCCGCAGCCAGGAAACCGTTGGCCTCGGCAACGACAGCTTTCAGTTCCGCGGCCAGCAGTACCCGTGGCCGGCCAAGCTCAAGGACCGCACGATCTATTACTGGGATGGCGAGGAGTTCAGCGCCGCCTCGCGCTTCGGCAGCGGCCTGTACAAGCTGGTACCTACCGACTGGGGTATCCCCACGTTCGAGATCGACGGCATCAAGATGCTGGTCAGCGCGCAGATCTCGCCGCTGGACGACGCCCGCCGCAAGGTGGCGCTGGTGGAACCGCGCGGCAAGCAGATTCTGGACACCTGCGGCGGCATGGGCTATTTCGCCGCCTGCTGCCTGGACGAAGGGGTGGCCGGCATCCGCTCGTTCGAGAAGAGCCCGGAGGTGCTGTGGCTGCGTACCCTAAACCCGTGGTCACCGGACCCTGACAGCGCCGCTGCGGGCGGCCGACTGCAGCTGAAGCAGGGCGATGTGTCCAAGGAAATCGAACACATCGCCGATGCCTCGATGGACGCCGTGTTGCACGATCCGCCGCGCTTCGGCATTGCCGGCGAGCTGTACTCGCAGGTGTTCTACGATCAACTGGCGCGCGTGCTGCGCAAAGGCGGCCGCCTGTTCCATTACACCGGCGCGCCGAACAAGCTCACCAGTGGCCGCGATGTACCCCGGGAAGTGGCCACACGCTTGCAGAAAGCCGGCTTCAAGGCCGAGCTGGCCCTGGATGGCGTGCTGGCCGTACGCAGATAGCCCGCTTCTGCAGGAGCGGCGCTAGTCGCGAAGCGCGTACCCCATCAAGCCTGGGCCCGATGAAAATCTCATTGCCCCCGGCTTCGCAACTCACGCCGCTCCCACAAACCCACCCAACTGTATACGCCCGGCCTTAACGTCTTCCGCGCGACACTGCGCGTTCCGAAGCGGAGGCAGCCCATGGCAACCGAAACCGTACGCGGCAAGACCGTCACCATCCGTTTCGATGGTGAACGTTGCATCCACTCACGCAACTGCGTGCTCAGCCACCCGGACGTGTTCGTGCCCAATGTGGTGGGCGAATGGATCCACCCCGATGCCGTGTTCCCGGAGGAAGTGGCGCTGATCGCGCGCAACTGCCCGTCCGGTGCAATCCGCTACGAGTACAACGACGGCAGCCACGCCGAACCCGCACCGGTGGTGAACCTGGTGCATGTGCGCGAGAACGGCCCACTCGCCTTCAACGCACCGCTGCTGATCGCCGGCAGCGACGAAGGCATGCGCGCAACCCTGTGCCGTTGCGGCGAGTCACATAACAAGCCCTTCTGCGACCACCGCCATGTCGACTGCGGCTTCACCGCCAGCGGCGAGCCGCCGGAGCAGAAGTCGGCAGCACTGGCACAGCGCGACGGCCCACTGCAGGTGAAGCCCACCCGCGACGGCCCTTTGCACGTCATCGGCAACCTCGAGGTGGTCAGCGGCACCGGCCGAACCGTCGACCGGGTCACCGAAACCTGGCTGTGCCGCTGTGGCCACTCCAACAACAAGCCCTTCTGCGACGGCAGCCACAACAAGGTCGGCTTCCAGGCCGACGGCGAGTAACCCTGTCCCATACAAGGAGAACCCCATGGCAAACCTCGAATTCCGCCTCACCGCCGACGACGGCGTGGCCCAGGCCATGCTCGACATGCTCAAGGGCATGGACGATGTTGATTGGGCCGAGGACGTGGCCGACCTGGAACCGGGCGCGGACGATGAGGACAGCAGTTCGGCCGGGCTGAGTGACAACGAAGGCCCTGGCTTCCACCTCATCCAGGTGGAGACCAACGACGACGACAGCGTGGAACGCGTGGTGGACGCCGCGCAGGCCCTGGCCGAGCGCCTGGGTGCGGTGCTGGAATTCGAGCGCGGCGAAGACACCTGAGCCATTGGCTGGCAAGCGAGTGCCCGCCGCCACTGGAAGCGCCACTGCACGCCTTACAGGTCGTAGGACAGCAGGTCGTAACCGGTGGCCGCACGCACCACGCGCTGGTGCACGAACGCCCCACTGCCGCCATTGGTCAACACCACGATGCCGCGCCGGCGCTGCGCGTCGCCCAATGCGAAGTTCTTGAAGATGCCGCTGTTGCTGCCGGAGTGGTAGAACATCGGCCCGTCACGGGTCTGCTCCATGTTCCAGCCCAGGCCTTTCTCGGTCCAACGGCCCGGCAGGCTGATCTGCGGCGTGAGCATCGCCCGCCGGGCCGCATCGCTGAGCTCCCATGAAGCCCGCTGCCGGCCACCCATCATCAGGCAGAGGAAGCGCGCATAGTCGCTCACCGTGGTCCGCAGGCTCGCCGCCGCATTGGCCAGGATATCGCCGGGCCAGCTGACCAAGCCCGGCGGCGCCAGCGCCAGCACTTCGGGCATTGCGCGCTGCGCATCCTCGTAACGCCAGGCAGACAAGGGCTTGCCCCAGCGCTGCGCAACCTTCTGTGCAAGCTCCCATTGCTCGCGCAGCACCTGGCGGGGAACGTCGCCCCCGGCGCGATCATGAGCCGGATGACCATGCACGGAGCGCGCCGCAAGATCCGCGTTCCAGGTGTAGCTGCTGTCGCGCATGCCAGCCGGGCCAAACAGGTGCGCCTGCATCGCAGCGTCCAGGCTTTGCCCGGTGAGTTCTTCAACCACCAGCTGCAACCAGACAAAAGCCTCGCCGGAATAGGTGACGCGCGTGCCGGGCTCGAAGGCCGGCACCAGCTTCTCCGTGGCCGGCGACCTGCGCCAATCCGGCAAGCCGGTGGTGTGGCGCAGCACATCGCGCACGGTGATGCGCGCAAGCCACGGATGATCGCCAAGATAATCCGGGCGCCGGTACTGCAGCAGCGGGACATCCAGCGCCATCCGCCCTTGCTCCACCAACTGCATCACCAGATAGGCGAACACCGGCTTGCTCAACGATGCATCTTCAAACACCGTTCGCGCATCTATGGGGGCCTGCGTCTGCGCGTTGGCCATGCCAACCCCGCGGCTCCAGGCCACCGCGCCGTCCTCGACCACCGCGATGCCGACACCGGGCACCGCGAACGCCTGCATGATCCGCGGCAGCTCGGCGAGGAACGCATCATCGGGAATCCAGGACCTGCCCTTGCTGTCCTTGCATGCAGCAGTCTGTGCATGCACCGGCGGCAGTGCGGTAAAAAGACCCAGCGCTGCAGAGCCGGCAAGAAAGCCACGACGACCAGACACCATGCGACTCGGCATTGCCAACAGCCTCCGTAATGGATGGCCCAGCATAGCGGGTGTTTCGAGCACCTATCGACGCATGGAATGAAGCGAATCCCGCCGCGATTTGGCACGGGCGTCAAGAGATTCGAAACGGAGTGACTTGGCGGCTAAAACCACCGCAAAGCACTGGCATAGATGGTGGGCCCACCATCAACCGAATTAAGACAGCAACCTATTGAAATTAAATAATATTACAAATTTCAATAAGATCTGTTACTCACACCGTTACTCACATCAAAAAAGTGACCTGGGTTCGAAGCCTTCAGACCTGAAGAACCCTCTTTTGAGCGCGAAGCGCCCCCCAGATGGGCACCGCGAGCGGTTGCCCCCCCCCCCACGGCAAACGAGAGCAGAGGTGTTCATGGCTACTATGCAGATGAGTTGCTCCCCAAGATGGCTTCAACATGATGGACATGCCGCAAGCGCCATCAAGGCGTTCCACAATGAACCTGCCAGAAACAGATTCCCTACTCCCAAAAATAACGACCGGTCATGAAAGGGTTGGGGCTGGTCCACGCACATCACCCATGCGCGCCACCCATTACCGGTAGCACCACCCCACTGATGTAGCTGGCGGTAACTGGAGAGGCGAGGAATACGTATGCCGGTGACAGCTCCTCAGGCTGTGCAGGTCGCTTCATGTCACTGTCGGCGCCGAATTGAGCAACGTCATCGGCTGCTTTATCAGCAGGGTTCAGCGGCGTCCATACCGGGCCTGGGGCAATACAGTTCACACGGATTCCGCGCGGCAACAGCTGGGTTGCCAGCGCCTTGGTGAAGGCATGAATAGCACCCTTTGTCGTGGAGTAGTCGATCAGCGATGGGCTGCCGAAGATTCCGGTTTCCGAGCCGGTATTGATGATGCTTCCACCCTCCTCCATGTAGGGCAGCACGGCCCGCGCCATATGGATGTAACCGGCTATGTTGGTCTGCAGCGTCTCCTGCAGATGCTCATCCGCGAGATCTTCCAGCCGACGGCAATGTAACTGGAACGCGGCATTGTTGACCAGAATGTCGACCCCACCGAACGCCTTGGCGACTTTCTTCACTGCCTTGTTGCAGAAGGAAGGATCACGCAGGTCGCCACTGATGGCCAGGCTACGGGTGCCCTCCGTCTCGACCTTGCTACAGGTCAGCTTCGCATCCTCGTGCTCGCTGAGATACAAGACGGCGACATCTGCGCCCTCACGCGCGAAAAGAATCGCCACTGCCCTGCCTATGCCCGAGTCACCACCGGTGATGATCGCGCGCAGGCCTCGCAATTTCCCGCTGCCCACGTAGTCGGGCGCCATGTAACGTGGGGCCAGATCAAGCTCGCCTTCCGCGCCGGGCTTTCGGATGCTCTGAGCGGGCATGCGGGTTGGTTGCTGGCGTGTACCCGCTTGAACCGGCGCCGGTTTATCAGGCTTGCCGGCTTTGGCATCCAGCTGGTTCGCCCTGCTCTGAAGTTTCCGCTGCCTCGCCGCCGTACTCTGGGCGTCTTCATCCTCACCGCCCGTCGCAACGGGCTTTGTTGGATTCTTCTTGGGCAGCTTTTTTGTGGCTGATTTGGCTGCGGATTTCCTGGATTCAGACATAACTTGGCCTTCTAGGCATCAGTTGGCAAGCGTCCCGGAATGGGTTCAAGTTGTGCTGTCTTTGTCTGGTTGATCCGGTATTGGAGGCCCTCTCTCCGGATCAACGGGTGGCAAATCGGGGTTGTCGTTGCCAGGCAGATCGGGGTTTGGGCGATCAGGATTCCGAGGATCACGCATTGGGTCTGGTGTTCCTGGTTCGCGGGGCGCATTCGGGTCGGTTGGCGTGGGAGTGCTCACAGCTCACCTTATGTAACGGCGCAATGGTGGTATCGCAGCCCTTACCTTGCGCACGCCAACGTTAGTCTGCAGTCATGCAATGTGAAGAAAACTCACTGCAGTTCGCCTTGTCACAGCTGCGACTTGATCGGCAGAATGAACTTCTCGATCATTTTCTCCTTCATCGGCCGCTGCTCCCACATCGCATAGGTGTACTTGATCGTCGGTTTCAGTTCGGCCTCGAATACCTAGGTCATCCGTGCAGCGAACACTGCGTCGTAGACATTGAGGCTCGCTTCATCGTTGAGCCGGAAGCTTCGCACGTCGAAGTTCGTGGAACCCACCGACCTCATTATCCCGTCCACGATCAGCAGCTTGTTGTGCGTCACCGTAGGCTGGTACTCGTAGATTTCGATGCCAGCCAGCAACAGCTCCCCCCAATGTGCTTTCGAGGCCAAGCGAACCGTCTCCGAGTCAATGAGTTTCCCAGGCACCGTAACGCGAACCCGCACCTCTCGCTGTCGTGCAGTGATCAGCGCCTTGATGATCAACTCGTCGGGAACGAAGTACGCCGCCTGCAGGTCGATGCTGTGCTCTGCTGCTGCTTGACTACCAGGAAATCATCTCCCTCACCGGTACGGACACCGCTACCAACATCGAACTGCTGCTGCGCCTGGGTGATGAAGATGGCAGCATCGTGCTGCCGGGCGTATTTCTACCTGCCGCCGAGCGCTACGGCTTGATGCCTGCCATTGACCGATGGGTGATCCGGAAAGCGCTGTCAAGCTTCAACAACCTCCATCCCACTGCTCAGGCACTTGGTAGCTGTGCAATCAATCTATCAGGCGCCAGCGTCGAGGCCGAGGGCTTGGCGGACTTCATTCTTGGCTGCATCGCAGAACACGGAGGTCCGCCTCAGCAGCTTTGCTTTGAGGTCACCGAGACCGTCGCAGTTCGCAACCTGGTCAAGGTAGCGAGCATCGTTGAACGCCTGCGTTGTGCCGGCTGCAGCATCGCCCTCGATGACTTTGGTGCTGGCATGTCTTCTTTTGGCTATCTCAAGAACCTCCCCTTGGACCGGATCAAGATCGACCGCAGTTTCATTATTGATCTGGATACCGATCCGATCAGCCGTACCATCATCAGCGCCATCACCAAGATAGGCCACCAGCGCGGCCCCAAGGTCGTGGCCGAAGGTGTGAGTTCCGGGCATCTGTGTGTGGCGGCGCGTTCCTTAGGAGTGGACTACGCCCAAGGCTTTTGCCTGCATCGGCCCGAACAGGTGGCGTTCCAGCGTTAGCCTTCACCCATTGCTTCGGTGGCCGCCGCGACTTGTGAAGATGTGTTCGCAAAACAGAGGCCGTCGGGGACGAGCGCTTAACTCCGCGCTTGGCAACATGCTGCTAGACCCGCACGGAGCCAGCACCATGATCGCTACACGGACTCTTCCGCGAAAAGCCGCCCTGTTATGCTTCGCAATCGGCGCAGCTTTGGCATCGTTCATTCAGGCGGTCTGATCATGGAATTCTGCGCACAGGTGATTTCAACCGAACAGTGGATGCGCCTGAATGCATCGCACGAACGGCATGGAAGCGGGCCAGAGTTCTGGGGGGCCTATCGCGACATACTGGATACTGTCTCGCAACACGTTGACGGGGCTGCCGCTGCCAATGAGCTGGCCAGGCTTGCCCTGCAACTCGGCGTCACCGAAACCGAACTCTTTGTCTAAAGAGCCATGGGTGACGAACTGCTGACAGAAAGCGTGGGTTGGGCGGCTTCGGTGATCCTGCTCGCCACCTTGATCCGGCAGATCGTCAAACAGGCCCAGGCTGAGCACCCGGAAACCCTCTCCACCTGGCTGTTCGTTGGGCAGGCAGCGGCTTCAATACTGTTTGTCATCTACTCCGCGCTGGTAGGCAACACGATCTTCGTAATCACCAACAGTTGCCTTCTACTTACCGCGCTGGCGGGGCAGTGGGTGTCGCGCCGCAAGCGCAGGCGCGCCACGTCCGCTGGGAACTGACGGCTCCGCGAACTCGGACACTGCCTCAGATCACGACATGTCCGCATGGCTCTGCATCATCGGCCGCCCTGCAGAATGGCGCCGGCATGCGGAGCCGTTCATGGATCCGGCGCCGACGAACGCGTGCACGAACGACCCAATGGGCGCTCTGCGTCCAAGCAGACAATCCACGCCTGGCTACGCTTCCTCCCCGATATCGGGTGGCTGCACGCGACGCTCGCGGCTGTTGTCCTGATCCTGCGCCATTCGTCCCTGGCGTCGCGTGGGCTCTGCGATCACCAGTGATTCCCAGTTATCGGAAGCGAGCAAGCTTGGGGTTGTTTCCAGGGGTGTTGTCATTGTCGGCATCCTGATTCATGGGCAGCGTTCCCGAAAGCAAACAACCACGAGCTGCGAGGAATTCCTGTCACGAAATGTCAACGGCGCGTACACAATCACTACTGCGATTGAAGCCGAACCTCGCGGGAAAGCCTTCAATGAACAGGGGCCGCAGCGTGCGAGCACTCTTCACAACTTGCTGGCAGCCCTGCACGCGCTGCTAGCAACACGTGGATCAGATTTACTGTTGCCAGCACGGCCACATCAATGCCGGCATCGTCCAATTCCACGAGGCACGAAGATGATACGAGACCGCAAGGATCCGCCCGAGCCTTCCGAGGAGCGCGACTGCCCCGAGTCAAGCCAACAGCGTCGCCAGCGCAAAGAGCACGAGAGTTCCAATCACGACGAAGCGCTGGAAGAAACTTTCCCCGCCAGCGACCCGGTGTCGCCTTTCGTCCCTGCCAAGGCGCCAGACTGACCAAGCGTGGGCTGGACCGGCATTCCGGCCACGCCACGCCCTCAGGGTCGGTCACTACGTGCGTTTGCTGCCGTGGCAGGCAACATGCACACATACACCGGTGCTCGCATCTGGCCATCCCCTTGCCGCCGCGCAATCCCGGCAGGCTCAGAGATAGTCTTTGCGGGCCTTTTCCGCGCGTGCGGCACCGATGGCGGTCTCCACATCCTTCTGCTCCTCGGGCGGAGGCAGAACCGCCGGAATGCCAAGACTCTGCAGCCAGAGCTCGCGGGCCCAACCGGCGGTGTGGTAAAGGTGATGGTCTTCCTGCTTCTCAACGGCCTCATAAGCCTGCTTGAGTATTTTTGCCGAAGCGCCGCCCTGTTCTGCAACCTTGCCTATCAACTCCCAATTCTGGTGGTCCTTGGTTTCCGCCAACACAACGCATTCGGCTGCAACCAACTCGGCTGCGGCCGGCGTGTCGTTCTTGATTGCCATTTCGATGGCGGCTACCAGCGATTTGCCATGATGGGCAACTACCTGCCGGCCGGGACTGGCCATCTCGGTATCAAGGCCGAGCTCCTTGAAAACCCGCGTAAGTATTTCTTCATGGCCACGGGTTTCTTCGAGATAGCCCTCCCACTCTTCACGCAGGTCGTCGTTCTGCACCGCCTTCAAGGCGGCCGTATAGATCTTCTGCCCACCGCGCTCGGTCTCAAGTGCCTGAAGCAGCAACTCGGTGACCTGGGCGCTATCTGTCTTTCTGGCCATGACGGCTCTCCTGAGGGACGAACGTGTGGTGTAGCGGCAGCGGCGATAGCGATGCGTGAGCGCCCGTGAATGCAATGCGAACACGCACCGGCCATGTGTGCAGCAGGTACGGATAACATCGCCAGTCGCGGAGCCCCGTGCTGGCGCATGTCAAAGTCAAATGGCGAACTACGGATCTGCGCGTAATCGTGCTATTGCGTTGCCGTCGCGGCAAAAAGAACGCGCAATCCGATCAATCAGCATAGGACAAGCAGATTTCCACGCGAACCCATGGCAGCGGGTACCTACGCCAAGGCTGATCGTCAACCGACCATCAAGGCCCAAGGGGCTTTGGATCCGGAAAAATGGTAACGCAACCCTTCGTGGTCCACCTGCGTGGCGATGTTCCCCAAGTTGTCGATCATTACATGCAGATCAATCAAGGCTGCCGCCGCCCTGCTTGCCGGATGGCGCAGTAAGTCATCAAGTGGTACGCGTTCAGTACGCAGCAACTTCACCGCGCGACGTTCCAGTCCCGGACCTTCCAGGAACATGTTCAAACCGTTCAAAATACTTCTCCCTTTGCGGGACCCACCCTGTACTAGCCTTACTCGTATACAGCAAACCAACGCCTGAATTGGCAACTCGCCTTCACACCTCCTGCGGGGCTTCAGCTGGTGGGTACCGCCGCCACCTTGATGGGCTGGCGTGCAATCGCCCCAACACCGGACGCCAAAACGTATGCGGATGCCTCCCGAGCCACCGCCATGCGCAGAGCGTAAAGCCTGCTGCAATGTGATCAACAGCGCGGGGCTGGAATCTCAAAATCCGAGTTGATTGGCCACACCAGGTTCGATGTGCTGAAACCTTGAGCCTCGCCGATTTTCAGCCACGCTTCGGCGATTGCGGGTTCAACAACCGGCTTCCTGTACAACAGACACATATGCTTCCGGTCCGGCTCCCCAGCAGCGCGATCTGCCCAGCGACGTCGACCTTGATGATGTAGATTTCACCCCGAAAGAAGGGCATCGAATGAACTGTTCCGGGATAGTCCACTTTCCATCTTGAGTTCGCGCTGTCAGTTGCAGTCGCCTCCCCATGGAAGACTTTTTTGCCCAAGGTACTGTGCGTATAGGTACTCACGACATCGATGAAGCCATCCTCGCGTAGCGTGTAGTCGCGGAACACGTCCCGCATCTGCAGATCATCACCGCTGGTTGGCGTCCGTACGACCTCGTACCAACGTCCCATATGCGCCTCGACATCCACATAAGGCGCTCGCCATAGTTCCGGTTTCATTTTCGTCGCGTCCATAAGGGAGGTATGCATGGGCATCATTAAAGCCACTTGGCGCGGACGTTGGCCGTGAAGGCTGACGAAAGGGCTTTCACGCTGCAGTGCGGGATCGGAACGCTGATACCTGCTGAAACCAGCGCGCACGGCAGCAACGAACCAGCCTAAATCCGCGAAGCTCAGAAAACGGAAATGAGCCACGCCCTCGTCGTCCACGACGGCGTGCGTCGCTCCTGCGCAATGTCTGGTCGGAGATGGTTTCTGCGTGCGTCGCACTGCCGTGCGCGATCTCCAACCAGCCGCGTCAATGCCGCGCCAGTCATCGCTGTGCCGCAGGTTCGCCCATGACGACCGCCATGGTCGCCATCGCATCCTCATAACGTTTGCCTGCGTAATACGAATAATGCGCTCGCGGGCTCAATCATTGACCTGACAACCGGATTGCAAAGAAGATCGGGAAGAAGTCCCGCGCCATGCGCGTGGATACTTCGACGCGCTTCCCGGTGGCGGGGCTGTACGCCCGCTCCGCGCCAGTCGCACTATTCCAACAACGCGTGCCGCTACTGGCGGGGTTGCGATTGCTACCTGGTCGCTAGTGCGGCAGTAACGGTATTCTTCGGCGCGGTGCCCCGCCTGTGCACGGGCGGGCTACGGCTTATTCGATTGAGTGGAGGGATTGATGACAGCGGGTTCCACAGCAAAGGTCGGCTCCTCATCGGTAATGCGCTGGGTGGGAACGCTGCTGGGTCTGGTGCTGAGTGCAGGCTTGCTGTCAACGATTCTCCAGGACCGCTCAGCGCGTCTGCAGGCAGCGCAACACCAGAGTGCGGCGATAGCCCAAGGCGTTGACCGGCTGCTCCGCTACGAGATACGCAACCTGGAAAGAGCATTGAACGGCATGGCCGCCGAGGCCGACGGCTTCGCAGCCGATCCTTCCCATTGGGATCTGCCCGAAACCATCCGCGGTGTCATTTCACGTAATGGCGAGCTCCAGGATATCGATGTGTTCGGTGCTGACGGCCGCTTGCTCCACGGCGGCGTGAACGCGCCTACCGCGGCGTCAGCCGTACTGCAGCCATCACTTCAGACCGGCCAGTTGGGTGTGGGCGCGTTACTGAAGCAGGGTCGGGCGCAGCCTGTCGTGCAGCTGGTGGTACGCACGCCGCACGGGAACTGGCTGGTGGCACGGCTGCGCACGTCGGAGCTGCAGTCGATGCTGGAGGACGTCGATGTGGGCAGTGACGGTGGCACCGCCATCATGACCCCCGCCGGTGTCGTGCTTGCGCACCAGGGTGCAAGCCTGGACTACGCAGACCTGCCCAGCGGCCTGGCAGAACAGCCGCCGCGACTGCATGCAGGCGCTGATGGCGATCTGCTGACCAGTCTGTCGTCCAACAGCGGGTATCCGTTCGTGGTGGCGGCGGCCCTGTCCAGGAACGAGGCAATCAAGCCCTGGAGAAACTACACAGCATTCGCGGTATCGCTGCTGATGTTGTATTGGTTTGGCATGTTCTACCTCATGCGGCGGATGGCGGCATCGGAGGCGGTACGTCACAACGTGCATGTTGAACTGCAGCGTCACGCGGACTGGCTCGGCAAGGCGCAGGAAGCCTCGCGCGCGGGAGTCTGGGCGATGGATACGGGCTGCGACCAGGTACGCGCCTCCGCCCACGCGGCAGAGCTGTTTGGTTTCCCGCGTGCCGAAGGCATGCTGCCCCTGAAGGAATTCTTCAACCGCATGCATGACGCGGACCGGCCACGGGTCGAGCAGGCATTCGCGCAGGCGTGGGAAAGCGGCAGCCCCTTCCGTGCCGAATACCGCATCATGCTGCCCGATGGGCAGCAGCGCTGGATAAGCGCGCGCGGCGCTCCGGTGCATGACCACGACGGGGTGCTGCGCATGACCGGCACCATCATGGATATCACGGTCCCCCGGCTGCAGCAGAGTGACCTGGAACGCGCCGAATCACAGTTCCGCGAACTGTTCGAGCGCAATCCACTTCCGTTCTGGGTATTCGACATCCAATCGCTGCGCTTCCTTGCGGTAAACACGGCGGCGGTACGTCGCTATGGCTATTCCCATGAGGAATTCCTGGCGATGACCATTCTTCAGATCCGGCTGCCCGAGCAGGCAACGGCGGTACAGGAGTCGGTCGATGATCAGGCCGAGCCCCGTGATTCGCAGCCCATCTGGTTGCATATGACCCGCGACGGCCGCCGCATGCACGTTCGCGTCTACAGCAGCAGCATCCGTTTCGACGGCCATGACGCACGCCTGGTGCTGGCTGAGGATGTCAGCGACCGGGTGGCCTATGAAGCCGATCTGAAATGGCGTGCCGCGCATGAAGAAAGCACCGGCCTTCTGCACGTGCGTACGCTGCTGGAACGGGTGGATGCAGCCCACAAGGGAGCGGCCACCAGCAGCCCTTACGCCATCATCCACATCCAGCTCCGTGACCTGGAACTGATGTCCTCCACCTTCGGGCGCGGAACACGGGACGCCCTCATCCGCAGCATCGCGCGACGCCTGCAGCGGATAGCCGAAGGCCACGGCCACCTGGCCTATGCACCGGCGGATGCGTTCGTGCTGGCGGTCACGCAGGGCGAGAACTGGAACGATCTGGTGGATGCGCTGGGCGCGGCCTTTACCGAGACCATCGAGTCGGTGACCGGCGTGCACCGCCTGGAAGGCTGGATCGGCGTTGCCTTCCAACAGCCTGAAGAACTGGCCGAGCAGGTAGCCGGGCACGCCGTTCTGGCAGCTTTCGAGGCGCGCGCGCAGAACCTGCCAACGATGCATTACTCACCGCGCATGGCCGAGCATGCGGCGGACCGGCTGGCGACGGTGCACCGGCTGCGCAGCGCCTTGGCCAACGCCGAGTTCGAGCTGTTCTTCCAGCCCATCAAACGGGTGCGCGATGGAAACATCATCGTCGCCGAAGCGCTGCTGCGCTGGCGCACCGAGGACGGCTATGTCTCCCCGGCCACCTTCATTCCGCTGTGCGAGGAATCCGGGCTGATCGTGCCACTTGGCGAATGGGTGATTGACGCAGCGGCGCGTGCGCGCCAGACGTTGGGCGCGCGGGGCCATGACGGCATCGCCATCGCCATCAACGTGTCCGCCGTGCAGTTCATGTCCGGCACGGTGTCGAGCATGCTGCGCGATGCGCATCTGCGTTACCACCTGCCGCGTGGCGCCCTGCATGTGGAGCTGACCGAAAGCGCGATGCTGCAGCGCCCGGAGATGGCAGAGGCAACGATGGAGGAGCTTCGGCGGGACGGTGTGTGCGTTTCGATAGACGATTTCGGCACCGGCTTCTCCAGCATGAGCTACCTGCGCGACCTGCCGCTGGATCACCTCAAGATCGACAGGAGCTTCGTGCAGAACGTGCACAGCGACCCGCGCAATGCGTCCATCTGCAATGCACTGGTCGCATTGGGGCATGGTTTGGGGCTGAGCATTGTTGCCGAAGGCGTCGAGAGCCCCGCCGAGTTCGAATGGATGGCCACGCATGGCGTTGATTGCGTGCAGGGCTACTACATCGCGCGCCCCATGCCTCTGCAGGCGTTCATCGAGTGGCTGGAAGCCAACGCCGCCTAGCCGCTCAGGTGCCGCCAGCGAGAAACGAAAGCAGCAGGGACAGGCCGTTGCGGCTGAAGAACCGAACCGTGCGTGTTCAGTCCTCACCTTGTTCCGCTGTTTCTGCGCGCTGCGCTGCTAGAACCAGCGGCGGCGCCGGCCTAGCAAGGTCATCGCTACCGAGAACAGCAACAACCCGACCACGATCGACCAGAAGCCCGCATCGCGCGTCTGGAACAGGCTGGCTTCAAAATTCATGCCCAACGCGCCGACGAAAGTGGCCAGCACACCGGCGATGACGGTGACGAACGTCAGTACCCGCATCGAACCGTTGGTGCGCAGCGCGACCTGGCCACTGAACAGCTCGAAGCTGCCGACGACCAGTTCGCGCGCGTTCTCGATCATGTCCATGGCCCGTTCGAATCGTGTGTCCAGCGCGACGAAATGACGCTCTGCATCCCTGCTCTCCGATGGCCGGAAATCAGGGCGCGACAAAGTGCCGAACACAGCACGGTGCGGCGCCAGCATTCGACGCAGGCGCGACGCCCAGCGCCGCAACCGCTGCAGCTCCTGGAGGTTGGCTTCGATGTCATTGCTCGACATGTCCGATTCCAGGTGCTCGACGGCACATTCGAAATCGCTGACAGCGTCGAAGTACCCGGACAGCTGGCGGTCCAGCAGCGTGGCGACGAAGCTCTCTGAGGACAGGCTGCCGATGACGGCGCCATGCGCAGCTTCACGCAGGGCGGCCAGAAACTGGATTTCCTCAGTGTGGCAGGTGATCACACGGTTGCGCCCCGCCACACAGATCAGTACGGCACCACTCACCAGCTCGTCGCCCTGTGCCCGCGCCACGGCGACGGCGCGCGCCCAGAAGTACTCTCCCTCACGTTCCACCAACGGCGTACTGCCAGATTCCAGCAGCGGCCGTACAAGCGCGGGCAGTTCGCAGGCGCGCCACAGGTTATCCAGCGTCTGCTCGTCGGGTGCCGACAGATCTACCCACAGCAACTCATCTTCCGTAGGGAGGCATTCGCCCATGTCGGCCAGGCTCAACTCACGTGGCGGTGCATTGGATCGGAACAATCGGGCAAAGAAGCCCGGCACGGCGGCCCTGCTTTCCATCTACCGCTCCTCCTTCAAACACAGGCAACCATTGGTGGCGGTACGTTGTGTCCTGTCGCACCCCAGCGGGGCATCGCAACGCTGGGAACCCGCTGCGGCTGCAGCTGCCTGTGGTGTAGCCAGCCTGCCGATAACGACGCGTGAGAACGCGTGAAGCGACCGCAGGCGTGTTGTATCGGCATGCATCAACACAGTGTGTTCACACAAATCCACGGACTACCAACGACCGTACATGGAGCATGCAGATCAACTCAGAACGTGGTGATGAGCATGACCAGCATCTGGATGGCCTCTCATCCCTTCGTTCCCACCCCACAAGTACTGAGCGGTGACATCAATGCCGACGTGGTGGTTGTCGGTGCCGGCATTACCGGCCTGTTGACGGCGTGGCGGCTGTGCGACGCCGGCTACCAGGTGGTGGTTCTGGAGGCAGGGCTGGCCGGGCAGAAGAACACCGGTGCATCCACAGGCAACCTCTATGGCGCCACGTCGCAGATGGCAGGCATGCTCGACAAATGGGGTGAGGATGTCGTGCGTGAGGTGGTTGCCGCACGCATGCACGCCATTGCCGGGGTCGAGACACTGGTCCAGCAACAGCTGATTGAATGTGGTTTCGCGCGCGCGCCGTTGCAGTGGGGTATCGAAGGCAGCGGCCAGACCGAGTTGCAGGCGTATGAGCGGGAGCTCGCGGCATACCAGACTGCCGGCCTGAATCCGCAGACGGGCCGGAGCAGCAGCCTACCCTTCCCGTTGACCGAATCGTTCAACGTGGAAGCACAGGCGCAGTTTGACCCCTACCAGTTCTGTCGCGCCTTGCTTGCCCAGCTGAGCCAGCACGCTGCGGTATTCGAGCAGAGCCAGGTCACCGACATCGATGCCCGCGCGGGCCGGGTGAGCACGGCCAACGGGACGGTGCACGCCACCCACATCGTTCTGGCCACGCATTCACCGGCGGGGTTCAACCTGCTGCAGGCGGAAATGGAGGTGTATCGCGAGTACGGCATCGCCGTCCCGGTCGAGACGCCGTTTGCCGAAGGCATTCATTGGGTGACCGACAGCGGCCGCTCGCTGCGCTCGGTACCGGGGCGGCAGTCGCCGTTGCTGGTAGTCGTCGGCGAAAAACATCGCACCGGCGAATGGTCTCCTGCGCAGGACCCTGTCGGCCGCCTGCTTGACTATGCGCAGCAACGGATCGTGGTGAACGGCCCGGTGGCGGCAAGCTGGTCAGCCCAGCAGTTCAAACCCGCTGACGGGCTGCCCTATATCGGCAGCAGCGCACATGAAAATGTGTGGGTCGCCACCGGTTTCCAGGCCGATGGCTTGACCTGGGGCGCGCTTGCGGCCGAGTTCATCGTCCAGGGTATCGAAGGGCAGCAGCCCAGCGATCTGGCACATCTGCTCAGTCCGCTACGGATAACGCCGATCAAGTCGGCCGCTGGCTGGGCCAGAACCAATACCACGGTTATCAAGCATATGGTGGGCGACCGCCTGAAGGCGGGAGCCGACGATGGCACCGAGATCGCACCGGGCTCCGGACGTATCGTGGGCCGTGGCGAGAACCGTTGTGCCCTGTATCGCGACCCAAGCGGCATGTTGCATGCAATGTCTCCGGTCTGCCCGCATCTGAAATGCATCGTGCAGTGGAACGGCGAAGCCAGCAGTTGGGACTGCCCGTGCCACGGCAGCCGATTCAGCCCCACCGGTGAACTACTGGAAGGCCCCGCATTGACGGGACTGGGAAGCAAACGAACGCCTTCCTAGCCCTCACTCATGCACGCGCAGCCGCGCGTGTGAGAAACCACGGCAAGACCAGGCCCATGCCGAACGCTGCGTAGATGCAGAACATGTCCGCCGGTTGCAGCCGTCACTCGAAGCCCGGCGTCATCCGCGAAGGTACGACCTTGTAATCGACCAGATACGCAGTGACAGCTGTTGCTGCCGCCAGCGTCACAACCGGCTGCGGTGAGCAGCGGCCCCGCCGCAGGGTTTCATACCCCGATGCCCAGAACACGGAGGACGCATGATGGATCAGATACCCCGTAACGGTATGGCGAATGCTCCAACCTGTGCGACGGTGCGTCTGGCGCGGCCAGATCCATTGGCTGGTGGCATTGGTGCCGGCGGCAGCCGCATGGCTGCGGCGGTAGCTGAACCACGAGACCAACACGCTGGACACCACACTGGCGCAACTTCCGGAACACAGGGCGCGCACGAACAGCTGCTTCACCGTGCGCCGCTGCGTGTGTTCATCAGCGGCGGCACCGGTTTGATCGGCAAAGTGCTAGCGGAGCGACTTGAGCGTTATGGACATGGGGTCATCCTGGGAGTGAGGGACGAAGCCGAAGCTTCACGCAGTCAGCCGGGTGCGCGCTTTGTCCAACTTGATTTCACCGGCCGCCCCGATCCATCCGTTGCGCTGCTGGCCGGCGTGGACGTGGTGGTGAATGCCGCAGGCATCTTCAATGAGACCTCCACGCAGAGTTTCGACGACGTGCATGTGAAAGGCCCGTGCACTCTGTTTGACCTTGCCGCGCAGGCCGGTGTGAAGCGCATCATCCAGATATCCGCCCTCGGCGCGGAGCTGCATGCTGACACCCGTTATTGGCGAAGCAAGGCCCGGGGTGACCGCTGTGCGAGCGCGTTTGCAGGAACCGTCGTGGTGGTGAGGCCTTCGCTGGTGTATGCCGGGTTGGGCGCCAGCAGTGTACTGTTTCAGCGTTTGGCAGTGCTGCCGTGGCTGCCGTTGCCGGCCACCGCCGGCGAGGTGCAACCTATTCACCTGGATGACCTGGTCGATGGCCTGGTCGCGCTGGTGCAGCACCCGCAGCCGCCGCAGCTGGTTGCTGCCGTAGGCCCGGTTGCGCTGGGCATGGATGCCTATCTGCGGGCGCTGTCTCCAGCAGCGGTCAAGCACCGTATCGTGTGGCGCATTCCAATGCGCGTAGCGCTGCCGTTGGCAAAATTCCTGCAGAAGCTTCCCGGCAGCACCGTCAGTGCGGATGCGCTGAAGATGCTCGCCCATCCAAACACCGCCAATGCTGCGCCATGGGCGGCCCTGGTCGGCAGGCCGCTGCGGCGGCCAGACCAGTTCGTCGAACCAGCGCGTCGCCAGCAGGCCCATCAGCTGGCGGTGCTGGCCAACATGCTGCCGGTACTGCGGCTGAGCCTGTCACTGACGTGGCTGATCACTGCGTGGGTGTCGGCCTTTGTTTACCCGCAGGCGGCCAGCCTCGACTTGCTGGTACGCGCGCAGGTTCCGCTGGTGCTGGCACCAGTGGCGCTGTACACGGCCGCCCTGCTCAACGCAGCACTGGCATTGGCAATGTGGGTGCGGCGCTGGCGACGCGGTGTGTATCTGCTGCAGATAGGCCTGATGCTGGTGTACAGCGCGATCATCAGCCTGTGGCTGCCCGAGTACTGGGCCCACCCCTACGGGCCGATGGTCAAGAACCTGCCAATGCTCGCATTGACCGCACTGCTGCTCTGGTTGGAGAGTCCGCATGGACGTGGTACTCGTTAAATACCTGCATATTCTTTCCTCGACGTTCCTGTTCGGAACCGGCGTGGGCACTGCGTTCTACCTGTTGTTGATCAGCCGCCAACGCGACCCCGCCGTGGTTGCGCCGGTTGCACGCCTGGTGGTGATTGCCGATTGGTTGTTCACCGCCACCACCATCATCCTGCAGCCGCTGTCGGGACTGTACCTGGCCCACCGCATGGGCATAGCACTGAGCACGCCCTGGCTCTACTGGTCGGTGGTGCTGTTCATCCTGGCCGCGCTCTGTTGGTTGCCGGTGGTCTGGCTGCAGATGAAGCTGCGCGACATCGCCGAGGCAGCCGCAGCGTCCGGGCAGCAGCTGCTACCGCTGCGCTACTACCAATATCTGGGCGCATGGGCCGCGCTGGGCGTGCCGGCCTTGATCTCGTTCCTGATCGTGTTCTACCTGATGACCGCCAAACCCGCGCTTGGCTGAAACCACGCTTATGCAATCGAAGGATGGAACACTTGGAGGTGACTATGGAAAACACTACGCACTATCTGTCAGACGATGAGCGAATGAGCTTTCAGACCGCGTACCAGCTGCACGGGAGCGGCGCCGAATTCTGGGAGACCTACCAGACGCTGCTGCGCCTGGTCACTACACGGACGGGCGACCACGCCAATGTCGCCAACGAGCTGGCAAGCCTGGCTGTACAGATAGGGGCCACCGACGAGGCGCTGTTCGTCTGAGCTATCGGGCCGATCGCAATCGTGAGCCAATGCGGGAATGCGGTCCCACTCTTTGCCGGCTCATCCCGTCGCGCAGGCGACTGTGGACGACATCATGCCGACGGTATCGCCGACGTTTTCGGCAGGGGCACTTCCACCACGCACTCCACGCCTTTGCTGGTCAGCTCATAGGACGTCCGCGCCTTGAGCTGATAAGGCAATGCCCGTTCGATCAACTCCCGACCATAGCTGCCCTTGCGCTCAGGATGCGGCTCGACCTCGCCGTAGAACTCCTCACTCCAGGTCCATCTTCAATGCCGGCGTGCCATCTTCCCAGCGATGGACATGCCAACGCACGGTCAGCTTTCCGGTGTCGGAACCGAGCGCGCCGTACTTGGCTGCATTGGTCGCCAGTTCGTGCAGCGCCAAGGAAAATGTCTGCAATGTGGTCGATCGCAATCCCACGCCTGTTGGCCCATCGAGCACCACGCAGCCGCGTTCGGCACCGTGCGCTTGCAGCTCCTGATGCAGCAGCTTATCAAACGCCACCTTGCCACCGTCGTCAAGACTGGACAGCAGCGACTGGACGCGCGCGATGGCCTCAATCCGGTTGCCGTAAGCGTCGCGGAACTGGTCAATACTTTCGCATTCACTGAGCGTGCGGTCAGCCACCGCACGGATCACCGCCATCAGGTTGCGGGTGCGATGCTGCAGCTCGGCCATCAGCACCTGGGCACGGCCAGCGGCTTCCTTCTCTTCGGTGCAGTCATGGCCAATGCCACCGATGCGCACCACGCGACCTTCGGGATCAAGCAATGGGAATTTGGTGTTGCGCATCCAGCGGATGGCACCGTCTCCTCTGAGAATCCGGTACTCGATCACCATCCGTTGGCCCATGCGGACGCGCTTCAGTGCGTCGTGTACCTTGTGCTGGTCTTCGGGGAGTATGTGGTTGAGCCAGCTCTCGAGTGTCGGGTGGGCCAACATGGCGCCGCATTCGGAGCCATAGAGCCGCTCGAACGCATGGCTGAGGTATTCCAGGTCCAGCGTCTCGGCATTGCGTATCCACAGCACGTCCGAAGATGCATTGCTGAACTGTGCAAACCGCGCCGTGCTCTCCTGCAGGGCGCGCCCGGTGTCGATGTGGTCGGTGATGTCATGGATGGTGCCAACCACACGCTCAGGCTCATCGACCGGCTGCGACAGGAACAGACGCTTCATCAGCACGCAACGTTGCTGGCCATCGGGCA
The DNA here is from genome assembly GCF_002477705.1 of Stenotrophomonas sp. UBA7606. NCBI lineage: Bacteria > Pseudomonadati > Pseudomonadota > Gammaproteobacteria > Lysobacterales > Lysobacteraceae > Stenotrophomonas > Stenotrophomonas sp. UBA7606. The sequence goes on from NZ_DLJW01000129.1 coordinate 58,747, forward strand.
ACCAATACCGGAAGCGACAGGTAAATTCGTCGTATTCCTCGCCCGCCCGCAGCAACACCGTGCGAAGTGCTTCCCGGTCACGCTCATGGACGCGGGCCAACAAGGCCTGCATGGTGGGCGCAATGACGCTGGGGCGATAACCGCAGATGTCAAAGCGGCGGTCTGCCCATACGATCGAATCGTCCTCTACCTGCCACACCCAACCCGCAAGATCAGCCGACACCACCGGCGGAATCCCCACGTCCGAGCCACCGCATTCGGGGTCAATGGACATCGCCGTTGATATCCAGCAGCGCCGCCAACTTTTCCCTTACCTGCTCCACGCCAAACGGTTTGGTGCACTGCGGGCTGTCGGCATAACGCGGCGGCACCAGCTCCCGGTCGTAGCCTGAGGTGAACAGCAACGGCACGTGTTCATTGCTCAGTCTGTCCGCTACTGGGTACACACTCTGCCCACCCAGGTTGATATCCAGGATCGCTGCATCCGGCAGCGGGCAAGTGTCCAACAGCACATCGGCGTCTTCGAGGTTTGCAACCGGCCCCAGAACTTCGGCACCGTCGCCTTCTAGAAGATCGCGCAGACACTGAGCCAGAATATATTCGTCTTCGACCACAAGAATCCGTCGTCCGGCGAGATTGCTAGGCATCAGGGCGGTTCCTTTGAATCTGAATGGAAATATCAGCCCGTCCGGGTTCTGCAGCGTGAAAGAAGCGAACAATGAAGTGAGGCCGCCTTCAAGAAACCGGGTACAGGGCCGTGTGGCGAGAGTCAACGCGTATGCGTTTCAACTGACGACGACGTAACGCCTGCGGGACTACGGTTTGTCTGCGTTGGCAGGCGCCGCCCACACCCGCTTCCGCGCGCCGCGGGCAGACAAACGTCATCATCGACAACGCCGGTGCCTGCATACCCCACGTTCAGCGGACACGGCCAAATGGACAATCAGCGCCTGCACCACCTTCGCAACGACTTGAACGTTGTGACCTTGGGCCTGTCCTTGCTTAGAAGGCAGTTGGATGGCAAGGCGCCGACAGAGGCGCTGGACACACTTCGCCACATTGAAAGGGCTGCCGAGCGTTGCGGATCGGCCATACGGTCTCAAAGTCAGGCGACGAAAGCCTGAAGACCGCTGGCACCCATTCATCCGACCTCGGTGCCGATAGCAGCGCAGGAATCCGGGACGCCGAAGAAGGCGCTTTGGAGGTGTTGCAGATGCCTGCTGTTTCATCCTTACGTCACCGCCTGCCGATCCAGGAGATTGAGATGGTCCGCCGCAACCGCGACAGGGACAACGTGTTGCAAACAGGCCGCTGGCCTGCGCTCTCGCACGTCCCCAGCAAGGATCGCGAATGCCGTGATCGGAACCATGAAGATCAGAAAACCGTTGCCAACGGCGTTCACGGATACCGCAAAGGTTCGCAAGCCCGTACCCACGCAAGCGCAGCCGCACTGCTCTCGCGGCACCGCGCTCCATCCTCGAAATGGGCCACCGCCTATTACCATCCTCAGCCAACGGAAGGCGATGCCATGAAGCGGGGCTCAAGGTGACCAAGGCGCTGCCAAGCCGCCTTCCCCCACCCTTTCATTGGGTGGAAGAGCAGGAACGGAAGCATCTGTTCCTGGGAAGCACAAAAGTGCTGGAAATCTGCAAGCGCAACCGGGGATGGATAGTACATATCTTTCTGCAGGACCCCGAACGCCCGCAGCCGATCGTCGCGGTAGGCTCGGCCAACGCAGGCATGCGTTGGGGTGCGAACTGGGCAAAGCTGCGCGTGCGCCTGCTCTCTTCTCTCGCAGCAGCCAGGGATGATCACACGCCCACAACACCGTCCTGAACAGGCCATGGTGACCGCTTTGCAACGCGTTTCAGGCGTGTTCTGATGCAGTTGTTGCCGGTTGGCCACGCAATGAAGGAGCGCAGCCAGGCGACAGGTGATCATCTGCTCACAGCGATCCACGGATGCACAACACCGTGCTTGCCAAGATGCTCGTGTGCGCTGGACTCAGGCACCCCGCATCCACGCTTACGCATACAGCGAAGTGGTCAGCGCCTGCATCCAAATAAAGGAAATGCCCAATGAACATCCGCATCCTCACAACTGCACTTTCCTTGGCCTGCACCATTGCATTGGCCGGCTGCCGGGGCGAACCCGACCATCCCGCGCCGTCAGACCCGGCGCTAAGCCCGCCTGCCACCGCGTCAGCCGGCGGCACCGTCAGCCCTGACGCGGCCGCCGAGAAACTAACAATGCCGGATCAAAGCGCCGGTGAACGCTCCGCGCTCGGCGTGTTGAACGCCATCAACGATCACGAGATCGCTGCGGGCCGCCAGGCGCTGGAGAAGAATGTCAAAGGCGACGTCGCAGACTATGCGCGGCTCATGATCGACGAGCACACACGCAACAAAGAGCAGACCAACGCGCTTAATCCGGATAACCAGAGCGAAGATGCCAAAACCCAGGCGGCCGCCGGCGAAGCGCTGCTCGATCAGATCAACAGCAAACAGGGTGATGCCTACAGCAAGGCGTATGTGGCGGCGATGATCACCGGGCATACCGACGCATTGGCTGCTCTGGACGACAAGCTGATCCCCGCTACAGCCAGCCCGCAGGCCAAGGCCCATCTTCAGCAGACACGGGAGCATGTGGCGCGTCACTTGACCCAGGCCCGCGCACTGGCCAAGGACGAGAAGCAGGCCGCGCCCGACAAGGCTGAGTGACCTGCATCCCGCTCTACGCAGGCTGACCGATGTTGAGCCCATCCGTTCCGAGGAGAACAGTCATGGCAAAGCTGCCGTTCAACCCAACGGGCACTGCAAGCCACCAGAACAAGCCGCACACCGCTGACAAGCTTCGCAACTACAAGGCGTTGTGGAAGGACCATGACATGTCCGACGCCAAACACACCGCCAAGCCGGAGGACTACGAGCGTCCACCACCGCCCGCCCGAAAAGAGAAATGATCTCCCCACGTTGAGCAACAAAAAAGGCCCCGCGATGCGGGGCCTTCTGCTTTTGGAGCTCAATCAACGATTGCGCTCTTACTCGCTGCGGCTCTGGTCCTTCCGGTTCTGATCGTTCTGATCATTGCGGTTCGGGTCCTTGCGGTTCTGATCATTCTGATCAGTGCGCTTCTGGTCGTTCCGGTTCTGATCGTTCTGGTTCTGGTCATTGCCAGTCTGATCATTCGGATTCTGATCATTCTGGTTCTGCTCATTGCGGGTCTGTTCGTTTTCGCGTGGATTCTGGCTCATGGTGTTTCTCCATCCCCGCCAGCGGAATGCTGCGGTACGGTGTCATCCTCGCGCCTGCCGCATGTTGAGGAAGTGCACAGGTGTGACGCGCATGTGCATTGTCTCGACGGTTCAGCAGAACAACTCACGCCTACGCTTCATGGCGCGATCAATGCAGGTTCCCGGGCCGGATTGCGGTGGGCTTCGATGGCGGCAACAAAGTCTGCTATCACCTGATCGTTGAGATCCTCGGCCATCAGCAGCAGCGGATCGTGTTCAAGCACGTTTGGCCCTGCAGTCTCCAGCAACGCCTTGGCATCACCCACGAACAGCAGAGGCTTGCCATGCCGGTAGGCGTCGCGCACGTGCTCCAAGGCGCGCACGTCCCGCGAGAGCGTATCCACCGCCTTCATTCCCGACACGACCACCAAGGCGTCGAACAGCACGCCTGGCTCGTTTTCCAATGACGCATCTGCATCAATGACGCAGCCCTCCTCGCTTTCCAGTGCCCCCACATGCGGCCCCACAACGCGCACCATCGCACCCTGCGCGCTCAGTGCCTCGCCCAGCACGACGATGTCGCCCCGCCGGCTGCCACCCGCCACAAGGATGGCGATACGGCGCGTGCGCACACCGCCTTCGCCTGGCCGTGCCAGCAACGACAATGCAGGCGAGTTGGCAACTTCCACTTTCACTTTGCCTTTTGAAATGCTGGGCATGCGCGGCGGCAGCGGCATACCCAACCCCTGTGCCACCTGCGCTGCGAGTGCCTCGGATGCATTGCGGAGCATGGACACCACGCGTTTGCGCACCGCCGGCACCGTTACCTTGCTCAGCTCGAACCGGAACGCCTCTGCGATGTGGCGCTGCTCCGCTTCGGTCTGGCTTTCGTAGAAAAGCGCGGCCTGGGCGAAGTGCTCCGCAAATTTCTCGGGTTTGGCACGGACTTCGTCGCCCTGTACGGGCTCGGCGAAAGACACAAAGCCGGCGCCGCCAGCCTGGAAAGGGCAACCGCCCGCCAGCGAGTTGGGTTCATAGGACACCCTGCCGCGATGTACCGCTTGGCGGTGCATCCCGTCGCGCTGATTGTTGTGCACCGGAACAACAGGCGCATTTATCGGAATCTCATGGAAATTCGGCCCGCCCAACCTGCTTATCTGCGTGTCCACATACGAATGAATGCGACCGGCCAGCAGCGGATCGTTGCTGAAATCAATGCCGGGAATCACATGGGCCGTGCAGAACGCGACCTGCTCGGTTTCGGCGAAAAAATTGTCGGGATTGCGGTTCAGCACCATGCGCCCGACGGGCTGCACCGGCACCAGTTCCTCCGGCACGAGCTTGGTTGAATCCAGTACGTCAAAGCTGAAGCTCTCCGCCTGCTCTTCAGTGAACACCTGTACGCCCAACTCGTATTCCGGGTATTCGCCGGCTTCGATGGCTTCCCACAGGTCGCGGCGATGGAAGTCCGGATCCGCACCGGCGATCTTTACCGCCTCATCCCATACCAGCGAGTGCGTGCCCAGTTTCGGCGACCAATGGAACTTGCAGAACACGGACTTGCCGCGCGCATTCACCAGCCTGAAGGTATGGACGCCGAAGCCCTGCATCATCCGATAGCTGCGCGGAATGGCGCGGTCGGACATCTGCCACATCAACATATGAGTGGATTCCGGCATCAGCGACACAAAATCCCAGTACGTGTCATGCGCAGATGCCGCCTGCGGCATGGCGTGGTGCGGCTCTGGCTTTACCGCATGCACCAGGTCAGGAAACTTGATTGCGTCCTGGATGAAGAAAACCGGCATGTTGTTGCCGACCAGGTCCCAGTTCCCCTCCTCGGTATAGAACTTGACCGCGAAGCCGCGTACATCGCGTGCCGTGTCCTTGGAGCCGCGCTCACCGGCAACGGTTGAGAAGCGCACGAACACCGGCGTTTGCTTGCCGGCTGTCTGGAAAGGCGCGGCGCGGGTCAGCTCGGAGAGGTCTTCATACGCTTCAAAGTAGCCGTGGGCGCCAGAGCCGCGTGCATGAACGATGCGCTCGGGAATACGTTCGTGATCGAAGTGGGTGATCTTCTCGCGCAGGATGAAGTCCTTCAACAGCGCAGGCCCGCGTACTCCGGCTTTCAGGCTGTTCTGGTTGTCGGCAACCGGCACCCCTTGATTCGTGGTGAGCTGCTGTTCCATCGCATCGTTGCGCGCCCGCGGCAGCGCCCCGCCACCCGAGTCCTGCCCTGGCGCAGCGGCAATCCCCGTCTTTTCGTTTGCGTTCGATTCGCTTGTGGTACTTGCACCCGTTGCCGTGGAGGGGGCGGTGAAGTGCTCACCCTCCGGTGGCGACAGTGCGTTTTTCCGGCCGTGCTCGGCTGCCTTCTGTGCATTGTGTGCACGCGCTGCGGACCAGTCATCCATGGCTTTGGGCACCGCATCCACGTCACGGACAGGTTTACGCGAGCTCGCCTTCGCCGGGCCGCTGTCAGAACGTGCGGCGGATTTTTCCGGGTGAATGGGTGATGAGGGATGTTTGCGGCTGGCCATGACAGGGACTCTTCTGGACGGCTCTCAAACATAGTCACATGGGGTGAAACACACGTGATCCAAATGCCGGTTCAAATCACGGCAGGTTGACCGCAGCCAGCGCAGTTTCCAGCAACACCCAGCCGTCGAGATGATCATGAGAGCACTCACCTATCAGGGCGCCAACAACGTAAGCATGGACACCGTGCCCGATCCTGGAATCATTGCACCTGACGACATGATTCTGCGGGTGACCGCAACTGCCATCTGCGGATCGGACCTGCACATTCTTCACGGAAAGATTCCGGGCATGAAAGATGGCGACATCCTCGGCCACGAATTCATGGGTGTTGTCGAAGAAGTTGGTTCGGAGGTGACGCGCGTGAAAGCCGGCGACCGGGTGGTGATTCCCTTCGTCATCGCCTGCGGTCAGTGCTTCCATTGCTTGCTGAATGAGTACGCCGCCTGCGAAACCACCAATAGCGGCCCCGGCGCGGCAATCAACCCGAAGAGCATCAAGCCGCCAGCGGCGCTGTTCGGCTACAGCCATATGTACGGCGGCATTGCAGGTGGACAGGCAGAACTTGTGCGCGTGCCCAAAGCCAACGTCGGCCCACTGGTGGTGCCGGATGTGCTCAGCGATGAACAGGTGCTGTTTCTCTCTGACATCCTGCCAACCGGCTACCAGGCAGTGCTGAACGCGGGGGTCAAGCCCGGTTCAACGCTGGCGATCTTCGGTGCCGGCCCGGTGGGCTGCATGGCCGCAGCCTGCGCGCGCATGCTCGGTGCCGAAACCATCTACATAGTCGACCACAACCCTTACCGGCTGGAATTCGCACGCGATACCTATGGCGTGCTGCCGATCAACTTCGACCAGGACAACGACCCGGCCGAGCTCATCATCCAGGCAACACAGGGGCGCGGTGTGGACGCCTGTATCGATGCGGTGGGTTTCGAGGCCAAGGGCAGCACCACCGAAACCGTGCTTACCACGCTGAAACTGGAAGGTTCCAGCGGCAAAGCGCTGCGCCAATGCATTGCCGCGACGCGGCGCGGCGGCACGGTCAGCGTCCCGGGTGTCTATGCGGGCTTCATCCATGGCTTCCTGTTTGGCGACGCGTTCGACAAGGGCCTGACCTTCAAGATGGGCCAGACCCACGTACAAGGCTTGATGCCGGAATTGCTGGAAGCCATAGGCGAGGGACGACTGAAACCGGAAGTGATCATTTCCCACCGCATGAAATTGCAGGATGCAGTACGCGGCTACGAGCTGTTCGACAAGCGGCAGGACAACTGTCGCAAGGTGGTACTCACCCCCTGATTGCGGCAGCACTTGGCGATGCCAAACGGAACTGACATCGCCACACAAAGAAGAGCCCCTCAGCGAGGGGCTCTTTGCACGGCGTTCCTGCTGCCATTATCAGCGCCTGCGCAACGGCAGCCAGCACGCGCGCCACCGAAGCGCGGCGTGGAAGTGCGGTTCCGCTTACTTGTTGGCCGCGAGGGTAAGACCACTCGCATCAACGCGTTTCACGCCCTGGACGCCGCCCGCAGTGGCGACCGCCCGCTCCTTCTCTGCGGCACTGCCGACCATGCCACTCAACGCAACCACACCGTTGACGGTCTCAACCTTGATTTCCATGCCCGGTACATTGCTGGTGGTCAGCAGGTCCGCTTTCACCTTGGTGGTGATCCACGTATCGCTGCCCGGCTGCTGGGAATCGGTCTGCGTTGTGTGCCCGGCCTTGGCCTTGTCGTGTGCCGATGGCGGGTTGCCCGCGCTTGCCGCCGCAGCGGCCATGCCCAGTGGAATCACCAGCATCATCGCGAATCGGCTCATGTTTGCTCGGTTCATTGACGTGTCCTTGAACGGAGCAGGAGAGCTCCATCGCCAGCGTCTGCCTGTTGCGGTTAACGAGGCGCATCCCTGCACCCAGGCGTGCTCATCTACCGATGACATTGATGTATGCAGTTCTCACTGCAGCATCGTGGATGATGATCAGCGCGGTTCAGTGTGCTGAAGGGGGGCCATGTTTGACAGCGGGACGACGAGCGTTGGGGATACTGCTGGAATGCAACCGATCGGGAAGCGCATGAACAGCACACACCAGGACCAGACCGCGTTGCTCATCATCGACATGATGAATCTCTTCGACTTCGAGGGCGGGCGTGGCCTGGCCACCTCCGCCCTGCGCTGCCTGCCGGCAATCAAGCGATTGCGGCAACGTTTCGATGCCGAGTACGCGCCCGTCATCTACGTCAATGACAACTTCGCGCATTGGCAGGGTGGCTTTCATGATCTGCTTGCACAATGCACGTTGAGCGGTGGCCCATCGGCGCGGATCGCGATGGCGCTGGCGCCGGGCGCTGGCCACTACTACGTGCTCAAGCCAAAGCATTCAGCCTTTCTATGTACGCCGTTGAGCGTGCTGCTGGCCCAGCTCCACGTGCGCCGTCTTGTACTGACCGGCATTGCATTGGATTCCTGCGTCATTGCCACCGCACTGGACGCCAACATGCGCGAGTTCGACCTATGGGTACCGAACGACGCCGTCGGTGCGATCAGCCAGACCCGCAAGGCGAAAGCACTGGCCCTGATCCGCGCGTCGCTTGATGTGGATACGCGCGGCACCCGTGCGGTGGCAACGCTGTTCCCTGCCACCAACTGAAGCTTGCGGCGGAGCGGTCAGTTCACCTTGTTCGGCCTGAAGGTCGTCATCCGCCGTCCTGCAGGCGTTGAGCGCCTATGAGGAACCGGGTATCGGCGTGTTCGCACGTTCATCCATGATCACCTCGCCATCTTCCTTGACGAACGCAGCAGCCAGCGGCGGCAGGATGGCCAGGACCGCTTCTCCGACGGGCGCGCGAGCCGCACGCCCAGGTCGGTTTCCACAAACGGTCTGTTGATCAGGATGGGATGCGCCAGCATGGTATCGATCAGTGCATCGTCGGTAAGGCCCGGATCGTCCAGGCCGAGCTCGGTGTAGGGCGTTCCTTTCTGGCGGATTGCCTCCCTCACGGTCAACCCAGCCTTGTCGATCAGCTCATGCAGTCGCGCCTTGGTTGGCGTGTCGGTCACGTAGTCGATGATGACCGGTTCGATGCCGGCATGCCTGAGCAGAGCAAGCACGTTTCTGGAGGTTCCACAGTTGGGGTTGTGATAGATCGTCGCCTTCATGCTGCGGCTCCTGCGGCCGCGGGCGACGTGGCGCCGGACGCCGCAGCAAGCGCTGCCACCGCCGCCTCACCCTTGCGCTCGCTGTAGCGGTCAACCAGGTAGTCACTGCGATCCCTGACCAGCAGCGTGAACTTCACCAGCTCTTCCATCACGTCGACGACACGGTCGTAATACGCCGATGGCTTCATCCGTCCCTGCTCATCAAACTCCTGCCAGGCTTTTGGTACCGACGACTGGTTGGGGATGGTGACCATGCGCATCCAGCGGCCGAGCACACGCAAGGCGTTCACCACGTTGAAGGACTGCGAGCCGCCGCTGACCTGCATCACCGCGAGCGTGCGGCCTTGGGTGGGGCGAATGCCGGCGTCCTCCAGCGGCAGCCAGTCGATCTGGTTTTTCAGCACGGCAGTCAATGTTCCGTGTCGTTCCGGACTGACCCAGACCTGACCTTCAGACCACAGCGAGGCGTCGCGCAGTTCGCGCACCTTCGGGTGATCGGCCGGCACTGCATCGAGCATTGGCAGCTCATGGGGATCGAATAGCCGGGTCTCGGCACCGAAGTGCTCCAGCAGGCGCTGTGCCTCCAGGGCGAGCTTCCGGCTGAAGGACTGTGGCCGGAGCGAACCGTAGAGGATCAGGACGCGCGGCCTGTGTGTACTCGGGCGCAGCACGTCCAGATCGGAATGGGCAGGCTGTTGCACGGCGCCGGCGTGGATATTGGGTAGGTCGAGCACGGCTTGTCCCTCTTTATAATTTCCACTGTTCTAGAATTATGGAACATATAACTGCAACGCGGGCGCTGGCCGCACTCAGTCACGGAACCCGCTTATCGATCTACCGGCTGCTTGTCGAAGCAGGCCGCGGCGGCAAGCTGGCCGGCGAAATCGCCGAGGCATTAACGCTTCCCGGCGCCACCCTGTCCTTCCACCTGAAGGAGTTGTCCGCCGCCGGCCTGGTCAGCTCAGAACAGCGCGGCCGCACGGTCTGCTATCGCGCCAATTTCGACGCCATGACCAGCCTGGTCGATTACCTGACCGAGAACTGCTGCGCGGGCGATCAATCCTGCGGCACGCCAGGGCGCTGCTGATGAATGACACGGCTGCGGCGCCTGCCGCGCGCCTGTCATTCCTGGACCGCTTCCTGACCGTCTGGATCTTCTTGGCAATGGCGGTCGGCGTGGGCCTGGGCGCGGCCTTCCCCGGGCTGCAGTACCAAATAGACGCGCTGAGCGTTGGCACCACCAACCTACCCATCGCCATCGGCCTGGTCCTGATGATGTTCCCGCCACTGGCCAAGGTGGACTACGCGCAACTGGGCGTGGTGTTCAAGGACAAGCGCGTACTGGCGCTGTCACTGATCCAGAACTGGCTGATAGGCCCGGCTCTGATGTTCGCCCTGGCGGTGATCTTTCTGCGCGATCAGCCGGGGTATATGACCGGGCTCATTCTGATCGGCTTGGCGCGTTGCATCGCGATGGTTCTGGTCTGGAACCAGCTGGCAAAAGGTGACAACCAATACGTCGCCGGGTTGGTCGCATTCAATTCCCTGTTCCAGATTGCACTGTTCAGCGTCTACGCCTGGCTCTTTTTTCCTGGTTGCCAACTGCGCTGGGGCTGCACGGCGTGGTACTAGATGTTGGCTTCTGGCCGGTTGCCGAGGCTGTGCTGATCTATCTGGGCATCCCCTTCGCTGCCGGGTATCTGGTGCGCCGGGCTTTGACCCGGTCGAAGGGGCTTGATTGGTATGAGCACAGGTTCCTGCCCGCCATCGGCCCGATAACCCTGGTCGCGCTGTTGTTCACGATCACGGTGATGTTCGCCATGAAAGGCGGCGATGTGCTCAAACTGCCGTGGGATGTGCTGCGTATTGCCGTCCCGTTGACGATCTATTTTATGGTCCAGTTCACCGTCAGCTTCTTCATGGGCAAGCTGATCGCCAAAGACTATCCGCGCACTACCGCAATCGCTTTCACAGCTGCCGGCAACAACTTCGAGCTTGCCATCGCTGTGGCGGTAGCTGCGTTCGGCATCAGCTCGCCGGTCGCATTCGCCGCTGTCATTGGCCCACTGATCGAGGTGCCGGTTCTGATCCTGCTGGTACACGTCGCGCTCCGGCTGAAGCGAGGTTTCGCGTAGCGCCCCCTCACGGAGGCAGGTGCGGGCAAGCGTTCGCTGTCGGCTGGAGTGCCCAGCGGCGGCAATAGTGGACTGCTCCACTATTGCGCCGAGCGGGCTACATGAGCGCGGTTCGCCCGTTTCAGCGAAGGCGGTCACCCTTCCTGCCCACCGCCGCCATCAACATGGTCACGGTTGCCCAGGCTGTAGTCCACCTGGCAGTTCTCGCAGAAAAACGTACGACGGTTGGTGGTCCCCATATACCGTTTGCTTACCGGCCCGCCGCATTGCGGGCAGGTTCGTCGGGTATGCACCTGCCAGTGCTGCTTCAGTACGAAGGCACGCTTCCATTCAAGGAACTGGAAACTGTAGAGGCGCGCCTGATTGATCAGTTGCGTGAGTTTGCGCGGCGGCAAATCACCGACTCGGGTGGCTGGATGCACGCCGGTCAGGAACAGAACTTCATTCTTTATGATGTTGCCCACGCCGGAGAAAACGGACTGATCCAACAGAGCATCGCAGACCATCAGTGCCGGTGCGGCCTTGAGCTTGCGCCGCGCCAGTTTCGGGTCCCAGGCATCATTCATGACGTCGGCGCGCCAATCGTATACATCGTCCAGTGGATGTTCGATCAGCTTCACCGAGCACGCATAGAAATTCATTTCACCGCTGTCAAAGTGCAGCGAGACCCTCGGCGGTGACTCCTTGCGCTCATCGATACGCCAACTGCCAAACATCAGCAGATGGATACGCAGACTGACGTTGCTGAACTCAAGCAGGAAGTGTTTTCCCCAGGCGCGTACCGCCTTGACGCGCCTGCCTTCCAGCCGCGCAAGGTCCAAACGGCTGTTGCCGGAAACTTTCGGTACCGTATGGCCCTTGAACCGGGCAGCGGCCTCGCACAGCAGAACGATGGAAGGGCCCTCAGGCATCGGGCTTCTCCCGCAGCAGCGCCTGCAGACACAGGGCATCGGGGACGGCGGAGCCATCGGCGGTATTGTCAAAGATCATCCATGCTTCGCCACTGGCATCGCGCTCGGCCAGATCGCCGGCCAGCTTCCGCAATGCCGGCTCGCCGTAACGGCCGTAGTACATCCGCGGTTGCCCATGCCAACGCCAATAGCTCCAGCTGCGGGTCCCGCCAGGCCATGCTGCCAGCGGGAAACGGGCAGGATTGGCGGCTACACGGGCGACGTCATGTGTCCGCAACATCGCATCCGCAGCCTCGCTGAACCAGCTTGCATGACGCGGCTCGCAGGCCATGCGTGCTGTCGTACGCCTGCGCAAAGCGCGCAGAAAGGACGAGGCAACACGGCCGTCGTAAGCCAGGCTGGGTGACAACTGCAGCAGCAGCGCGCCCAGTTTCCCGCCGAGCTGCTGCGCCGCTTCCAGAAACGGATCAAGCAGCGGTGCTGCACCGCTCAGCCGCAGCTGGTGCGAAATAGTCTGTGGGAACTTCACCGAAAAGCGAAAGCCTGCAGGCACCACCGAAGCCCAACGCGCATAGGTCGCCGCGCGGTGTGGCCGGTAAAAGGATGAGTTGATTTCCACGACCGACAACCGCGTCGCATAGCGCTGCAGTGCGCTGGCGCCGTTGCCGAAAGCCGCAGCGTGCGCCGAAGACAGCGACCATCCTGCGCAGCCCACCAAGGTGTCATGCATTGCGGTGTTGCGAGCTGATCGGTTCATCGCACAGAACATCAGCCCGCATGCGTAGTGCGGCGGTGAAAACGGTTCATGGGCGATGTGAAACCACCTCCCGCGTATCTTCCGCATTGTGGCCTGTCTGCCCGAAGCCGCTCCTCTCGCATATCGAGAGTGGACCGGTGCAGGAAGGGTTCGCCCCAACGCCCATCGGTACATGCGCATCCACATGCTCCCTGCACGCACAAACGCAGCCATGACCAACAAAAAAGCCCGCATTTCTGCAGGCTTGCTGTGGACTCTGGGCTTGCTTGGACGCCATGAAACCAGGCGCTGGTGCTTATCTGACCCAAATAGTCGATGCAAACACATGTTTTAAATGCAGAAAATATAAATATCACATTTAAAAACCCCCGCTTGTACCCCCTTATTTCGTTGGCTTGAACAAGCCCAAGGCTGCGGAATCGCCGCCCTGGCCCTGTTCGCACAGCGCCTCAGGCCTTATCTACACGGGATCCTGTCTCGCTGCCGACACCCGCACAACACTCCAGCATCGTCGAAAACATCAACAACACAATCAAGGTCATCAAGCGCCGAGCCTACGGATACAGGGATCAGGAAGACTTCTTCCTGAAGATCCGCGGAGCCTTCCCCGGTATACCGCGATGAACCAAAAAAAAACCCACCAGCGGCCGGGAAACGACTGGTGGGCAGTGGTGAGCGTCGCTCACGCGTCATGCGCAGCTACTTCTGAGGAGGGCGGCAACCCGCAGCTGCTGAGGACGTAGGTACTTTTCCATTCCACCACTTAAAAGCGCATCAGGGAGCGTGAAGTCATTGTGACCGGGCAAGAGACGCAAATCCCAGAACAAAAGTACGGGTCTATGTCTTCGCATACCGTTAACCAATCGTGTGCCCAGAGTGCGACTACAGGGGCATCCATCGGAGATGCGTTCGTGAACGATTTGCAGATGTTCCTTGAAGGGCCGGGCATGGAGCGAAGGCCTGTAACACTGTTTGCCACCAGTAAGGTTTCAATCGTCACCCGCTTCCGGGGGGCCTCAACGGTAGTGGATGGCCAGATCCTCGTAGACGCGGATGGGCAGATGGCAACGCAGGTGGACGTAGACGGTCTACGCTACCAATTCCAGCGTTCTCCCGTCATTTGGTCACTGCTGTACGGATAAAAAAGCCCGGCGTACCGGGCCCGGTTCTACTCCCCAGTAGAGGGGGCTGATCATGACCACCGCCCTCAATTCAGTCAAGCATTTCTGCGAAGTCCGAGCGGAGATAGGCGGGCTTGCTCTGACGACCTAAAGCAAACCGAGCTGCAAAGGGGGATATATAAGGTCCTCGCCTACCGCTTGGGCCATCGGATTGAGGTGGTGCGGTTCAGCCGCTCGTTCGGTCTGGATATGCAGGACTTGGTGCCCCCGGTGTACCAAGAGGTCCGAAATCAAGCGCCGATGGCAGCGCCACCACAACAGCTCTGCACACATCAGCGCCGTGCGCCCTTGCGCAGTTGCGGCCGAGGCTTGCTCAAGCCCGTCCGCAAACTCCGCGCTGGCCATGTGATCCGCGTACCCCTGAAATGACGAGTTTCTCCACCCGCCATTCGGCGACCCCGGCAGCACTGATCGCCGCCCTCCCAATTTAGGAATCCACTCGTAGCCAACGCCGTCCCGAGGCAACTGCTCGCTCATCGCGTCGCTACCGAACCAAGGAAACTTTCGAGAGCCAGGGAACCGCCTGACGTCAACCACCGTGGTGATCTCGTGGACTCGTAGGACTTCCCGAAAAGCCTCCCAAGTGCGGGTGGAATGACCTATCGTCCACAGCCGCGGGGACTCATCGCGAGGAGCCAGCTTAGCGCTGCCGCCGACTGGATCAGTAGCATTCATAGCGGCCCTTCACACCCCGAATGAATCGGCCACACGAGGTTTTCTGTGTCAAAGCCCTGGCACTCAGCAATCCGCAGCCACTTGCGTGCTTCCGATGGCTCCATCACCGGACTTCGATGCAGAAGCACTAGGCCTTGGCGTCGCGGCTCGCCAATCAAAGCCGTTCGGTAATCGACGTCAACCTTGACCACGAACACCCTGCCGGAGAGAAAAGGCAACCAATGCAATGTCTCCGGATAAGAAATGTCCAAAAGCGAACCTGAGGAATCTTGCGGCGTGGCCACCCCGTGGAAGGTACGATTCCCCAACACTGGATGATCAAATGAACTCAGCACATCAATCGAGCCATCCGCACCGCGTGAATGGTCTACAAGCACATCTCGGAGGCCTTTATCGTCAGCGCTCTGCGGTTTACGGCAGATTTCGTACCAGCGCCCCATATATAGATCCAAATCTACGTATGGCGCTCGCCACAGTTCCGCTTGCACAGGTGTTCTCTCCGGAGGGCCGCTCCGCCATTAGCTTTCACCTGTCCGAAATACGCTGTGACGGCTACAGAGCATTCTTTCACCTCGAGTACGCGGGCGCCTATCCCCCCAATCGGCGGTGGGGCTCCGGCCGACTGTGCAACTTATTGCTCCTTGCCGCAACTCATCCCTCTACCCACATCTTGCCTGGCGGTAGCGACTGGTCTGACACGAAGGACCAGCCTTCCCAATTCAGGGTCAGCTATCCTGCTCGCCTCATGTTCGAAGACCGCAACGGTCCCGTAGTTGAAGCACTGATAGCAGGCGCCGGAGTTATCGAGCCGGTGGTAGCGGTTAGAAAGCATGCCTTGATGCTGGGCCAAGTTTCCTCAGCTGCGCTCGCCCGTGGGGAGATAGCCATCACACTCCCGTTAGCTCTTCACGGCATTTAACAATCCAGCAAGGTTGCCGGGCCTAAGATTGGCGAACAGGGGCCAGGACGCAAGGGAGAAAGGGAATGGGATACAGCGCTCAGTACCTGTCAAATGATGAGTGGATGAAGCTGCACACCGCCTACAAAGCCTATGGAAATGGGCCTGGCTTCTGGCAGGTGTATCAGGAGCTGCAGATTGCAGCGCAGAAGCGCACTGGTGATTCGTGCATCAAGGTTGCCAACGAAATGGCTCGGATTGGCGAGCGCTTGGGCGTCACAGCGCAGGCGATCTTCGTGTAAGTGCGCGACGCGCTCCGGCCTTTACGCGGATTTCATGTTGGTCGGAAAAGAATCCCGGTCCCGCGCCCCAACGCGGGAGCCCACCAACCTAACCAATATGGAGGCAGCCATGGGATCGGTAGCGATGTATTTGGAAGGCCCCGGCCAAGAACGTCGCCCTGTAAAGCTGTTGTCTACTCGAACGATGCCAGTCAAGCCCGGCCTGAGCGACGGCAGACGAATCGCGCATCGGAGTAGTGGAGAAATCGAAGTTCGCACCCTGATTGATGACGAAGGGAAGATCGCCAATCAAATCGATTTCGACGGTTTCAAATTCAAGTATCGGGAGTCCGAGATCCAGTGGAGTCTCCTGTTCGGCTAAAACACAAAGAGCCCGGCCAACGGCCGGGCTCTTTGCTTGAGTGAATACTCACTCTTCCTCGTCGTTGTCTTGACCTGGCGCCTTTCTCTGCTGCTGCCCCTGATCCTGCTGGCCGGGTTGCTTCTGATTCTGCCCAGGGTTGTTCTTATCGCCGAAGTTACGTTGATCGTTCTGACTTTGATCGCGCTGATTGTTCATGACCGTTTCCTGTCGATTACGGCCAGTTGCCGTAGGCGCAGACTGACGGGAGCTGCGTTGCCTGCGCGTGCCGACACGTCAAGCTTCCAGAGACATCACTGACTGTGCACCTGTGCATACCAAAGTGACGTTGCCAATCTTCACGTGGCGACTCGCCTACTTGGATCATCTTTGCCTTTGACCCGCTATCTATGAGACAGGCAATGCACGTAAAAGACCTCTTCAACTCCGTTGCGAGCAAAGCCGCTCGCGGGGCCGGCTCCCTCGGCGCATTCGTTGCAGCGTTAGCCGTGATTCTCATATGGGTGGTAGCCGGCCCCATCTTCGGCTTCAACGATACATGGCAGCTGGTCATCAACACCGGCATCACAATCATCACGTACTTGATGGTGTTCCTCATTCAGCACACCCAGAACGTCGATTCGGCAGCGTTACAGATAAAACTCGACGAGCTGATCAGGGCTACAACCGACGCAAACAACGAGCTGCTCAATCTGGAAGAAATGGACGACGACAAGCTTGAAGAAATCAGGCAGCCATATGAAGCATTGGCGAAGACAGCTGCAATGGCTCAGCAAAAGAAAGGTAAATGCGCCCCAAGCCAGCCTGCTTTTGAGGACTGACAGGACGGCAGTGATCCAAGCCTAAGCCGCAATCTTGTGCTCGTAGAACGGATGCCGCTTGTCGTCGAAGATCGCGTACAGCGCCTGCAGGTTCGCCGGGTCTGGCTTGAGCCAGGCCTCGATGTGCTCGGGCTTGATGTTGCTGATCGCCCGGTCGTGGCCAGCAGCGGCTACTTCCGGCTCCGGGTCATCGGTCACCGCAGCAAAGCAGAGCATGTCCGGCTCTATGCCATCAGGGTCAACCCATTTGGCCCACAAGCACACCACGAACATGGCTTCTCCGGTCCTCGGGGTGAACCGGAGCCTGTGGTTTACCCCCTGCTGGTCCCCCACGTGCTCCTTGAACGTGTCCACGACCATCAGCCCGTCCGTGTATCCGAACTGCTTGCGCCAGTAGCGCTCCAGGTTGTCGCAGCGAGCGTTGTAGGTCCCAGAGAACTGGCGCGCCTTGCCCTCGCCCACATAGTCGGAGGACGCCAGCAGACCCGGCTTCCCCAGCTGGTAGCGCATCGGCTTGATCACGTAGGCGTCGCCCTCCCGAATCATGAACGGGGCATACCACTGGGGGAAGAAGTCCCAATCGCGAGCCCCACAGCGCGCTCGAGAGATACTTCCCTTTGGGATCTTCACCAGTTCCAAGATTGAGTACTTGACCAAGAGATGGCCTCCTGTTGTTCAGGTCGCTGGGCCTGGCGGACGCTCAGCGTCAGTCAGACGTCAAGTTTCAGGCCGCTTGCGGCAGGGCGCGAGCTTCGCGGCGATCTAGATAGCCAGTGGCAAGCGCAAAACCCAGTGCAATGAGCGAGAGCAGTCCGCCAGCCCAGTTCGGCGCGACGTAACCAAGCCCTGCGCTGATGACCCAGCCACCCAACACGGCGCCTATCGCATTGCCGAGATTGAACAGGCCAATGCACTACGGCTACCAGCGCACCCACATCCTGCTGAGTCGTGAAGGCTGGCCGATCAACCTCAAAACGTAGGTCTTACGCGCACGCGTCGTCACTTCGCGTGCTTATCTCACCGGACATCCTTTTCCCGAACAATGCTGCGACGCCGGCAACTTCGGATACCAGCAACGACACTTTTATAGATTATTTATTCATGGGTTAAGCGAGCCAGCTATCATTGGTTGTTCAACCATGAAACGGAAGCCCAGGCAAACGCATGCTTCACAGCGACAATAATGCTCTCATCCTCGAGAAGCCCACTAGCTGGAAAATGGACTCATCGGTCCAGCCTTTGGTCCCCACTAAATTGCGCCCGTCCAACCGACGGCCAACTGGAACATACAACAGCAGTGAAGTTCTCCCAACTATGGGACTGCTGTTTGATTACTTGCTGAGCATGATCAGAAGCGCTCATGAAAACAGACAGTATCAACCAGGCCCATTTGTGGCGCTATGGGCGAAGACATGCAAGCGTCTTGAAAAGGAAGGTAGCGCTACCGCATACGAAAGTTGGAAGCTTGCAAGCATACTAAAGAATCTTGACGCCTTTCAGAAGCTGGATGTCGAGATTGCTGAAGCGTGGAGGGGCGTGGAGCAGACTCAAAACGATGACGGACATACTCAGTACGGGCAAGTTGATCATGAGAAGTTGAAACATCTTCAGCTTCAGCGTAACACCCTTAAGCCCAAAGCAACTATCACCATTGACGGTGCGCTTGAGATTGCAATAGCGTTCTGGATCGAAGCTAGGAATGCATACAACGCTTCCGACGAGCAGCGGGCGATGCACGCCCTTCTTCAATGTAGCTTTTATTTGGGTACAACCCACTCTCCAGTAACCGAAGCAGAATCCAAGCGTGCGACACGTGCAATCGGTGTGGACAATGGACCACGAGATGCCATAGCTGAGGCTGCACTGGAAGTAATGGAGCATTACCAAGTCGCGGAGAGAATTAAATTTCCGGACGCATTAAGCGGAAAAATCGCGCAGCTGATCCAGAACGATCCAAAGTACGACGCGGCCGTTGCAGCTTTCGCCAGTTGGAATGTCACCGGCCAACTGTCGCCAGAAGACGTGGGCGACCGAATGCACCAGATGATTACATCATGGGGTGAGAAGAAGGCCCCCTACGCAAAAGTCCACTCGAGCTTCAACAGGTTACTTAAGAAGACCAGCGACTACGCGCCTAACAAAAACAAATAAAAAAGTAAAGCCAGCCACTAGTTCGCGGCTTCGCAACATTGGCATGACTACCGACAATCCTCGGCAAATCGCGACGCACCGCGATCAACCAAGGAGAAGTTCATGTCGTTCGACGTTTCAACCGCTAACCGTGCCCCTGCCAAAGCTCCTCTGTCGAAGGAAGCCCTCAGCAGCGCGTCCAACTGTGACGCGCTGCTTGTAGACCAGACCGCACTGCGCCACCTGGAGGCGATCCTTCAGTCGCTCCAGGGCGCACCTGCCCTGGATCAGGCAATCCGCCTGCCCGAGGTCCTGTCGATCGTCGGCTTGTCCAAGAGTACTTGGTACGCCCGCCTCAATTCGCGCTTGCCCGCCTACGACGCCCGAGCCCCGAAGCCCTTCAAGCTCGGTACCTCCGACCGCTCGCCTACCGCGTGGTGGCGCTCGGAAGTGATGGCCTACGTCCTGGCATGCGCTGCTGCGCAGCCGGCACGGTAAGGGGAAGGCAGATGAATACCGACAACAATACCGTCATGCATGCCGACGACCACCTGCTGGACCAGGCCAGCCGCTGCACGGATGCACTCAAGGCACTGCAGCCCAAGCAGCAGCATCAGAAAGCCCAGCTGTTTGCATTGCTGTACCCGACCATCGTGGAACTGCTGAACAAGCAGGTGAGCCAGAAGGCAATCTTGGAGGTGCTGGAGACCCAGGGCCTGAAGTTGCACCCCGCCCGTTTCAAGGAACTCATGGCAGCGCAGGCCGCCTTCACCTCCACCTCCAGCACCGACAAGGCACTCTAATGACCAAGCACATCCCCCCCTTCGCGTTCCCGGTGAACGAGTTTTACAAGCCGGTTGCACTGGCAATTGAGGAAACCATGGAGACCATCCAGGCACCGGATGCCCTGGTTGCCACGTCGTTTCTGACCGGCATGTCGATCGCATGCCAGTCCGACGTCGATGTCATGCTGCCTTATGGCGCAACAACGCCCTGTGCGCTGTATCTTGCCACCGTCGCGGAATCCGGCGAGCGCAAGACGGCTACGGACAAGCTGGTTATGAAGCCGATCTACGACTATGAATTGTCGTACGTCAATGTGTACAAAGCTGCAGCGGAGCAGTACGAAGTCGACCACGGCTTTTGGGAGATCGAGAGCAAAGCGATCAATCGCTTGATTACGAGCACGATCGCCAAGGGTGATGACACCGCCGAGTTGCGTGAGCGCTTTGCCGTACACAAGGCAGCCGAACCTGTGAAGCCTGAATGCACTCGCATCATTGTGCAGGACGCCACCGAGCGCGGCTTGATCAATGCGGTACAGGGTGATGGCAAGTCTATCGCCATGCTTAGCGATGAGGGTGCGACCCTCCTGAAGAGCGGCGCGTTCCGCAACTCTGCAACCCTGAACAAGTTGTGGGATGCCCCTTCGCTGCTCATGCTGGACCGCGCTGACGAGGTAGTCCAGGTTACGGATCCGCGCTTGACGCTCAGCTTCATGATCCAGGAGCAGCTGCTCCAGGACTTTCTGAGGACGAAGAACAGCGCGGCACGCGCATCTGGCTTCCTTGCTCGTTTCTTGTTCTGCCATCCCGAGTCGACCCAGGGCTACCGTGCTGCCAAGGAGCTGACCGACGAGAACACGGTACATGGCACCAACGTCCTGGCCTTCCACACGCGCATGACCCAGCTCTTGGAAGCTCGCGACCAGCGCCATGCCGATGGCAACTGTAGCAAGAAGGTGCTTCGCTTCTCCACCGATGCCAAGGCACTGTGGAAGGACACCTACGACATCATCGAGCCGGAACTCGCCAAAGGCGGCGCTTACCACAGCATCCGTGACGCTGCCTCGAAGACCATGGAAATCGCCAGCCGAATCGCCGGGATTTTCCATCACTTTGAGGGAATCGAAGGTGACGTGATCGAGCGCGCGACGCTGCAGCGTGCGATCAACATCGCGCTCTTCTACCAGGAAGAGTTCGTTGAGAAGTTTGGCGACCACAATGATCTTCCGGAGGACGAGAAGGACGCCCGGTCTTTGATGGAGTACATGCGCACGAAGTACTGGATTCGTTGTCGTGACTGGGCATACCGCAATGACGTTCGTAAGTGCGGGCCGGTTCGCCATCAGGGGCGCTTTGCAGCCGCTCTGGAGCTGCTGGTGGAGGACAACGCTATTCGCGTGGTTCCTGAACGCCGCAGCGGCCGCACTAGCAAGCTGATTATCGAGTTCAACCCGTCCGTCTTTGGTCGCACTGGCGCGCTCTGACCCCAACCGTTCCCACAAGAAAGGCCGCTCCGAGAGGAGCGGCCTTTCTCTGTTCCGGTGACTATCAGAAGGGAGCGGCCCCGGCCTTTTCAGACCGGAAGCACATGCACACGATGCGACAACGCCCCAGTTGGGGCGAAATCGCTCGGTTTTCAGGTTAATAGTCCGGCCTAGGTCAAAGCACACTTTGCCCCCGCATGGCTTGCCGGGCATCTACGTAGGCCGACCGCTCGTTCTCCGACATGCCCCGGATACGGAACGCCCCCAGATGACGCTCCGCCCTGCGTCCAACACCCTGTTCCTTCAATGTCCGGTGATCAACACGCTCCGTGATGCCATTGCGCTGCAAGTGTTCGTTAATGATGCTCGCAACCATTTGGCGAGTTTCAATCAAGCTTTCACTTACCTGCACGCTCGTTCTGCCGCACGCATCCTTCCTGCATCCGCCTGTTTCAGGCTTATAGGAGTTGTACCTCCGGAACATCTGCGGGGCGGATCGTTGGAACCCATCCGGCATGCGATCTGACACCATCAGATGCAGGTGCATATTCATTCCTCCTTCGAGGGACGCCTCGGGTGCATGCACTGCGTACTCGTAGGTCTTCGTTTCCGCCAGGAAGTGAATGAGATCCTGCACCAGCTCTCTCGACCGGCTGCCGACGAGCTCGTTTGGAAGCGCAACGATGAACTCCCTGTACGCGGCACCATTCATGCGCTCGTGTGCATCCGCTGCGGCCCAGAACGCTCGAGCACTTCCCTCTGCCCAAGAAGGTAGGTTCCCGCACCCTACGTCGACCAAGTCCTCCCGTGACCGATACCGTCCTTCGCGACAGATATAGGCGCTATGCCCTACGGCTCTTCCCTTGGCGCCAGTCTTTACCTCTAGATGAAATGTTGACACGGTGACCCTCATTGTCTGGAACGAAGAAAGGCCAGTGACGTTGGTCACTGGCCTCTATGGGGTGGCTTGAAAACTGCTCAGCCTGATGGATTTTGAGAAACGGTAAGTGCGCGCTCTGCATTCCCCCCCCTCCCTTCTATTGCATGTAGTGCACGTCATTGGGGGGAGTCATGTAAGTACTAGTAGCCGGCTTCTCTCATACCTTATGCACCTAGGAGTAAGAAACTACTCACCCTGCTCCGAGCAGTAGTTCAATCAGTACGCTGCAGTGACAGGCTTAGCCTCAATCAACTTCCCGTTATGAAGAACGTAGCTGACATTCTTCTCCACCGAGGGACAGCAGGTTGCATCACCCGGTCCTTGGACCAGTATCTTCATGACAACCATCCCTCCCTGCACTGCGAACTCCTGAACTCCCTCCCCATAACCCGACACAGGCAGTGAGTCTGCATACGTCAAACCATTACCTTCTTTGAGGAAGACCGCCAGGTGCGTGGCGTAGCCGTTACCGCCATCAGTGGCCTGCAGTACGAACAGCACGGCCTTGTCACTGACACCGTCGCCATTGAGGTCACCCTCGGCAAAGCGCCTAGCTTCGACGTCTTCCTCTGACTGATTGAAGACGAAAGCATCTCGAGCCAGTGCTTCATTGATGACACTCTCCACCGGAGCAGCTGCAGAGGGCTCCGCTGTGATCTGCGGCTCAGCTTGCGCAGGTGCGCAGCTAACCGCTTCTGCCTGCACGGGCGTCAAACCCGCCGGTACTTCGCATCCAGCAAGATTGATGTCCCCTGCTTGGGTCAGCGCCGGTTCCTTCTTGCAACCTGCAAACGCCAGTACGGCCCACATGGCGCCTACCAGCATACCTACCTTCTTCATCGTCTCTCCTGAGATCCTTTGGCAAAAATCAAAACACGCGCACGCAGCGGGCGTGCCGATGCACGCCCGCTATGTACCCTCTTTACCCCGTCAGTTCCTTTTGTCCGATCCGTCACAGACCCAGCAGTCCGGATCGAGTCCGCGAGCGATCTTGTCGGCCCGGATACTCTCCTGCTCCGCCTGGTACTTCGCTTCGCGCTGGGCCGGCGTCAGCAGGCGTACTGCGTTGTATCGTTTCTCCGCCTCTGTAAGCAGAACTTCCTGCTTGGGCGTCAGAGCGAAATCATCGCTTTGCGAAATTGAACGATGGAGCGCCCACATCTCCGGTTCGGTCAGGTATTCCGTACCGTCTTGCAGATAGTGGGTCTGTGAGACCAGCTTTCCACCCTCGTACAGGCCCCGCTCCGAGATGGCTCCGTTCTCCTCCCAGTAGGCTTCCCACAGCCCTACAGGCACGCTGCCTTTGAAGTTGGCCTTTACCTTGACCTGACCATTCAGGTAGTAGCTGATCGCCTCCCCCTCCAGCCCGTTGTTCACAGCCATGGCTTGATAGGAAAGCTGCCCGGGCTTTTCGGCGAAGTAGATCTTGATCGGCCCTTCCACGCGCCCGTTCTGCATCGTCAGGATGACGCCAGGACTCCCTGTCTTCGTATGGAACACGGTCTCGCCATCCAGACCGCCGTCAGTCCGCTTGCCTTCGTAGGCGACGACCTGTGACTGCGGATAGCGGCAGGTGTACTGGCCGCCTACCAATCCTTCTTCCACCTCCACATCGCAGACATAGTTCAAGTTACCCAGCAGTGCGGTCATGCTGGTGGCCTGATTGGTATTGAGGTTCTGAAGGATGGTTCTCAGAGAGCCCAGGAGCGGTTCGAGCTGCTTGTGCGGTACACCGGTCACCCGTCCGTCGAAGGGTTCATTGGAGCCGGATTCATAGATCTTGCCGTTACTCAGTTCTGCATTGCGCCAGTCCAGGACTGGTTTGCTGCAACCACCAAGAAGAAGTGCAGCCAGCACGGCTGCAATGTAGTTGATACTTTTCATGGAATTCCTTGTCTATATGGTCGGGCGGCCGGCATTCGGTCGCCAGAGGTAACAAGCGATACTGTCGTCGGCCTACTTCGCGGGCAGGACGGCAGGCGCTATCAGGGGTTCCGACACTGACCCGCTGCAACGAACAGCTGCTCGGCGAAGTCGGACGGTGGGTAACCCTGTCTGTTGATGGCCACCAAGCCCTGCTCGCCGTAGTGGTCCTGCAGCTTGTCGATGGCGCACCTGCAGTTGGACTTCGGTGCGCCGCTGCTCATGCAGTTGTCTATGAACTGGCCTCGGACCTTGTCCAGCTCGCTGCTGCAGGCACTGAGTGCCAGCACGACGATCACCATTGGGAGAAGTGCTCGTTTCCGAAGAGTCATGTTTATCGCCTCTTCACCAGGACAAGCAGGGCGAAGATCACCACGATCCAGACCACACCGCCGATCAGCTTTCCGAATGACGGGAAGACCACAACGGGCCAGACAAGGCCCTGCCCGAGGTTGTAGAAGAACCCCTTGTAGGCATAGCGCCCCCAAATATCGAAACATATGGCCGCGATCAGCACGGTCACGCCGTACAGGCCTATCAGGTACTTCATGTCATTCCCCTGTTGGTTGAGATCAGTTGGTTTCTTGCAAGTAATGGCTGACGGCTCTGAACAGCCGTCGCAGGTCATCCGAGTTAGGAATGCTCAAGCTGATGAAGGGCTCGCCATGGATCCGGATGTGCGCACCGTGAGCGGTAATCTCGGTCAGACAACCCAGTAACCGGATCTCAGCCTGCTCGAACTTGGCCTTGCACCGAATCTGGGTTTCGGTGATCAACACGCCTTCCCTAGCACCGCCGAATACGGTGTCGTCGATGAGCACGACAACGTCCTGGGCCCGCAGCTTCTCCCCGTAGCTGTCCAAGGCTGCCTGGAGCTTCTTCTTTGGAATGTCCGGAGCCACAAACACGCGCTCAAAGGGCTCATTGCTGAACTCGAGTCCCTCCAGGGCCTGCCGAAGCGAGCGGAGAGGGGGAGGCTCTGAAGCCTTTGTTCCTGGAGCCTCTGACTCGGGGCTGGGTCTGGCTGTGGCTCGGAAGCTGTCAAATCTCTCCCTTTGGCCAGGGTCTTTAAGGATGACGTAGACCTTGTTGATGGCCTGCATCTTGGCCGTGGCCCACGCCACGGACGACGCGTCTCCCGCGGCGTAACGATCAGGGTGGTACTGGCTTCGCCGACCCTTGTAGGCCAGTTCTATTTCCCAGAGCGGCGCCTCGGGGCGTACCCCGAGGACTTCGTAGTAGTCCTCTTGTGACATTTGGATATCTGTCAATCCTTAGGCGCACGCGCCTCTTGAAAGGTCTGATTGATTGCTACGGGATCGGCTAGGCAAGATCACCGCCCCACTATTTGCCATAATGGCAAATGTGATGCGATGATGAAACAGGCAGACTTGGACACCGCTTGCTTCGTGCCGTTTCCATGCCTGCTCCATCCATTCCCAAATCCGTCTTTGGTCGTCGCCTGCGCGCGGCCCGACTGGAAGCTGGGTTGAGTCAAGCTGACTTGGGGGCTGTCTTGGGCTTGGAAGATTCCAATAGCGCCGCACCACGTATCTCGCGCTACGAGTTGGGGTTACGAGATCCTGATCCCAAAACCGCTGAAGCATTGGCCAAGGCGCTCGGCGTTCCTGTTGCTTACTTCCACGCCACATCCGACGTCTTGGCAGAAGTCATCCTTCTAGTCGCACGTCTTCCAGCATCAAGACAACAAGCCGTTCTGCACTTGATCAAGGACTACACAGAAGGCAAGTCCCCTCCTGCGGGTTAGGGGAAGAGTGGGAGATCCTGCCCTTCGTGATCTTGAGCCTCCACCAGGTATCTCCCAGCTCGCAATCTAAGCCGGCTGGCGGCCTCTCTAGCCCGCGCCTTCATGCGCCAGTTTCCATCGGCAGCTGAGCGCTCTACCTCCCGGGCCTGTCGGTCTAGATCAGCCGCTTTGGCACGAGCTATTGCCGCCCTGGTCGATGACCAGGACGTTTCCGTTTCCTTCATGCTGTTCTCCTAAGTATCCGGGTCTTCAGATCTGCCCGAGCAGAGCCATCGAGGTGCCTTGGCTCGCCGACACCACAAGGTGGTCGACGACCCTCACCTCCACCATCGCCAATACTTCCTTCAACCTCTTGGTGATGGCTCGATCCGCTGCTGACGGCTCGCAATGCCCGCTGGGGTGGTTGTGAGCTAGTAGGACCGCTGCCGCATTCAGTGCCAAGGAACGTTGGACGACAATCCGCGGATGGATCTCAGCCCCGTCTATGGAGCCTGAGAACAACCTTTCTACGGCGATCAGGCGGTTGCGGGCATCGAGGAACGCCACCTCGAAGTGCTCGCGGATTTCACTGCCGAGACGGAGACGGAAGAACCTTCCGGCAACATCCGGATCTCCCAACAGAAGGCCACTGACCATTGCCCTGCTCTCTAGGATTTCCAATGCTTGGGAGAGGACGGAGCTGTCACGTTCGTTCAAACCGCTAGGTAACTCTTCCAGGCATTGCTTCTGCAGCGAGACGTTCATGCGGCTTCCCCCAGTAGTTCCTTCCAGGCCTTCTGCTTTAGCAAGGCCCCCTGGCCAAACCACGCCGCATCCAAGCGGTTCTCCGTACTCTGCGCCCGCCGATGGTGATCCACGAACTCGGTGATGCTGTTAAGCAGGCCAAACGCCGTGCCCTTGCTCGTCTTCAGGCTCGTCCCCCTCCCCTGCCCGTCGTACAGCGACCGCACCTTGGCCACAGCCTGCTCATTCACGATGGCTTTTCCATTCTGAGCAGCCGGATACGTGAGCAAATTCCGCAGAACCCCATCGACCGAATCAGGGTTCACAGGTGTCTCACAGAGGATCCGCATCCGCTCCACGAAGGCATGCCAGCCCTCAACAGCGATACCCAACTGGCTTTTGACCCTGTCAGCATCGAAGGCACTGCGATGCGGGACCTTGATGGCTCCGGTTCGATCCCCAACAGCGATCTGCAGGGTGTTATTGCAAACCACACGGACTGAGGTGAACTGAGCGGTGGTAGCCAGCGTTCCGTCACAGGCCGTAGCCAGAAGAAGGTACCCATTGACCTGATCCTGACCCTTTAGGGCCACACCTTGCCCAGTACGGGCCAATGCCCAGAACTTCCGCCCTCCACGAAGCACGCCCGCAGTTTCCAACTCGAATCCGCTGTAGCGCGTCAGGTCGCGGTAGAACTCAAGGATCTCCCACGGCTGGACCACTTGATAGCGCTTGGACACCACGGCCAAAGGTCGCTTGGTGTCAGAGCGATAAAGCACCTTCTGCCCGGGGAATGCCCGCACCGGATACTGATCTTCAGCCTCGGCGGCGAATCGCACTTCAGCCTCCTCCAAGGACCAGTTCATCCCGGCGCGCTCGCGCCATACTTCAGTGGACTGCCCTGGAGCCAACTGGCTTCCGATGCCATGCCATGGGACTTGGCCTGCATAGGCCATGGTTTCAACGTGATGCATCTCGGTCTCCTTTCATAGACGGCATAACGCACAAGGCCCGGACAATGCCGGGCCTTGTGGGTCTATCTGGATTGTTGGTTTAGTCGTAGGAATCCCGGCCGAACTGGTCCGGGCGGGTGAACGAACAACGGGCTACGGCCGACAAGATGGCCGCAGCCACGATGAAGACGCAGTAGAGGAACTCGGACTTATCTTTCATATGTTGTACTCGAAGCGATACGCCTATGCGAGGCGCACACGCAAAGCAGGAGGATCCTGCTTCAGCGTAGTACTAAGGGTCTGAAATAAATTCAAATAGAAGATAGGTCAAGCGATTATCATGGAACCGTCGGTACGGTGACGCATCCCCACCGGCATTTCCAAGGAACATGTGGGACAAGGAATGGCAAAGGAATGGGGCCCCTCGTGGGTGGGCCGGCACGTAACCGGATCATCGGAGTGGCACTTGCGCTTGGAGGGCTTGGAGCTCTCTTTGGCGCTGAACGGCCGCACCCATCAGGTCAATGTCGAGGACGAAGCCACGTACCGCGTCAACGCCGGCACCTTGTGGACCGATATTACATTTCACCCGGGGCAGAACCGGGAAGTGAAGACCGATGGATTGCCAAACGCCCAAGGCGCTACTTTGGTTCAGGCGTTGAGCATTGCATTGACGGAGAAACGCCTGCGCGAGGACGTGGAGCTCCTCAAGGGCGAGCACCATAAAATCAATACATGGCTGGACTACAAGACAGAACAAGAGCAAGCCTGTTCGGAGCGGCGCCGCTGGTTCACCCACGAACAACAGGCCGACGTCCTGGCGGCCCGCCCTAGGGTTGATTATGCCGCCCTTCGGGCTCGCTTGAAGAAGCCGGGCGTGGCGGTCCGGCTGGGGCCGACGGCCCAGGCGATCGAACGCTCGTTGGCTGCATGGGAAACCGACCACCGCCCAGCCTGGGCCGCGCTCAACGCCGCCCATGTGAAACACGAGTTGGTGGCCTGCAAAGACTTGCTGGACCGGGTGGAGAGCAAACCGCTCACCCCGGAACAGGCAAGGGCCGTGGTGTGCTTCGACAACCGCGTGCAGGTGGTGGCCTCGGCCGGCTCGGGCAAGACGTCGACGATGGTCGCTAAGGCGGCGTATGCCATCCACCGAGGGTTCGTGGCCCCCGAACGGATCGTCCTGCTGGCGTTCAACAAGCAGGCCGCCGAAGAGCTCAAGGACCGCGCAGCCTTGGCGTTTGAGCGCCTGGGCATGACGGAGGTGACCGTGGAAGCCTCCACCTTCCACGCGCTGGGCTTGCGCCTCATCGGCAAGGCCACCGGGGAAAAGCCCGACATTCCCGATTGGGCCACCGACGCGGCCGGTGGGGTGCGAAAGCTCACCGACATCGTGGACCAGCTCAAAGACCGTTGTCCGACGTTCCGCCGCCAGTGGGACCTATTCCGCTTCGTCTTTGGAAAGGACCTCCCAGCGTTTGGTGCCTCGGAGCCGGCGGACGTGTGGGACGCCCAGGGCAAGGGCGCGCTGGTCACCAACCGCGGTGAGCGGGTGAAAAGCATGGAAGAGGCGATGATCGCCAACCTGCTCTTCTTGAACGGGGTCAACTACCGCTACGAGGGCCCCTACCCCCACCGCACCGCCGACGAAACGCACCGACAATACAAGCCCGATTTCTACTACCCCGATCTGGACCTATTCCACGAGCACTTCGCGCTCAACGCAGACGGCGTGCCGCCAACGCACTTCGAAGGTTACCTGGAAGGAGTGATTTGGAAGCGGCAGCTCCACGCGGACAAAGGGACCGCGCTGTTTGAGACCACCAGCCACGGGTTGCGCCACGGCGACGATCTGGACCGCCTGGAGCGCGAACTGACCGCCCGTGGCTTGGTGCTCGACCCCAACCCCGACAGGGAAATTCCCAGGGAGGGCCAAAAGCCCATGGAATCGGTCGAGCTCATTGGGCTAGTGCGCACGTTCATGAGCCACGCCAAGAGTAATGGCTTGAGCGCTTCGGACCTGCAGCAGCGACTGGACGCCATGCCTGCCGACACCTTCAAGCTGCGCCACCAGATGTTCCTGGACATCGTCGTTCCGGTGATGGCGGCGTGGGACCACGCCTTGGCGATCGACGGTGGCATCGACTTTGAGGACATGCTCAACCTCGCCGCCGGCCACCTGGAAAGCGGGCGCGTGGAATCGCCTTACGATCTGGTGATGGCCGACGAATTCCAAGATGCCTCACGCGCCCGGGCCAGGTTGTGCCGTGCACTGGTCCAAGACAAGGGCCGCTTCTTCTTCGCCGTCGGCGACGACTGGCAGTCGATCAACCGTTTTGCCGGCGCGGACGTGTCTGTGATGACCGGCTTTCGCCAGTGGTTTGGCCACGGCCAGGTACTCAAGCTGGAGCAAACGTTCCGCTGCCCCCAGGCTCTGTGCGACGTCTCCAGTGCGTTTGTCTCCAAGAATCCGGGGCAGATCGCCAAGCGCGTGCATTCCGCGACCCCTGCCCAAGGCCCAGTGCTCCGAGCGTTCCAGGTGGACAGCAAAGACCAGTTGGCCGATGCAATCGACCGCTTCGTGGTGAGCCTGGCCGGCGGCGTGCGCGATGGCACGATCCTTCCGGGGCGAAACGGCAAGGTGTCGGTTTACGTCCTGGGCCGCTACAACGCCGACCGGCAGTATGTGCCCATAAGGCAGAGTCGGTTCAACCGCTGGGTGGACGTCTCCTTCCTGACCATCCACCGCTCCAAGGGCAGCGAAGCGGACTACGTCATCCTTCCTGAGATGATCAGCGCGCCGCGTCGGCGAAGTTTTCCCAACACGCGCACCGATGATCCGGTGTTGGCCCTGGCGATGCCCGAGGGAGACACGTTCCCCCTGAGTGAAGAGCGCCGGCTGTTCTACGTGGCCCTGACCCGGGCCAGGCGCACCGTGGCGATGTTTACCGCTCGCGGTCAGCGCTCAATGTTTCTTCGGGAGCTGGAGGAAGACGGTGTCCTGGAGATTACCGACGCCGATGGCGAAGCCGTCAAGGAAGAAGCGTGCCCGGCTTGCAAGCAAGGGGTGCTGGTGCTGCGCACGGGCCCTTATGGGGAGTTTCACTCCTGCTCCAACTTTCCCGTATGCAGCTTCAAACCAAAGCGGCGAGGAACGGGATAGCTCCACGTGGCCCCGCTTCGAATCGGCACACAAGCCAAGCAACCGAACATTGCATGTTCCAACGAACCTACAATGTCATGCACTACTGCGCCTTGCCATGCATCCCCCAATTCAATTCCTCCCGACCTCAGAGGTCATTCTTGAGCACACTGAACCAGGCGCTGGAAGACCTCACGCATAACATCGACCGGGCACGCGTGCTGCAGTCAGCGACGGCAGAGCTGTCGCGACAGATCCACGCAGAAAGAACGGTGAAAGAAGCGGCGCTTCAGTCTGCTCAGCAATCCGTGGACCTAGAGAAGGATTTGGAAGCCAGAGGCCCAGCATTTCGGGCGATATTTGAACAATCCAAGGCCGGCCTTCTCTGCGTGCTTGGCGAGCAGCCCTCCTCCCAGGAGCCAAGGATCGAACGTCACCTCTTGCCCAACTTCAAGCACGTGGGCTCCCATGACCACCCTGACATTCAACAGGCCATCGACTTGAAGGCGGCTGGGATACTGAATGATCGCGAGGCTTTTCTGTCGATGGCTCGCGCGCACCTGATGAGCAACCCGGCGCTGCTGCCCGCCTTTGAAAGCGCCCTACAGCACCTCAACGGCGAGCACTACTGGGAGACACTGGATCCCGACCGCACGTTGACACAGAGGGCCTAGTCGATGGCTCCAACACGCGCCAAGCGCGATGGGGTGAAGTATTGGCGGGCGGTTGCGGCGATCGCCGAGTTGGGCCGTGCAACCTTGGCAGAGGTGGAAGCCTCGGACCGCGAGCGGTTTCCCACCGATCCATTGGGCAATGACCGTGCCGACTTGCAGTTTTTCATGGTAAACAGCGCCAGCCGGATTCACTACAACTACGCCCGCACGAACTGGCGAAGCGACCAGGACCATCCGCACGATCGGCTGTTCAAAGTAGTTGAGGTTGGCCCGCTGCGGCGCATCCGCTACGTGCTGTTCAATCCGGCCCAGTACGGACATTGGGATCTGCTGTCGATGGACGCGTGGAAGTGGCAAGCGGCTCCGTTGGCGATGGGAGAGCAAGCCAAGGCGGAGGCGGAAACGCAGGCCGATGCCTTCAATGCTCCGTTGGACAGCACTCACGTCGCCCGGGTGTGGGCGATGCGTGCGGTAGCCCAGCGCAAGGGGCCAACCGTTGTTTCTCGCCAAGTTGCTGGACGCCTACGGTGGCCGTTGCGCCCTCACCAGGTGCTCGGCGATGGAGGTATTGGAGGCGGTGCTCGTGCTGCCCTACAAGGGCGAGTACACCAACCGTTTGGACAATGGCTTGTTGTCGCGGGCTGATCTCCACACGCTCCTCGATTACGGGTTGCTCTGGGTCACGCCCAAGAACACCGCGGTCTTGGCCCCGTCGTTACTGACCACCGACTACGCGGTTCTTCTGGAGAAGCCTTTGGATCTACCCGCCTCTTCGTCTCTTCGCCCCAATCGGGTACACCTGGGCGAGCAAGCCAATGCGTGCATGGTTCGTCACTACCGAGGATAAAAGCCATGCGACTGTTTGACTTGCTCGGTAATCCCCCACTTTTAGAAGGCTCCAAAAGCGGAGGTAGGCAGCCAGCGTTCTAGCGCCACACTGAGACCCAACCGCGTGTCCGGCGCTAAAGGGAGGACCCCGACCTGGTGAGCGGCATGGAATTCAGGCGCCTCCAACCAAGGCGCGCCGCCACCACCAGGAACCAGCAACAACGAGCACACCGGTCGCGCCTCGTCCCAACGCAATGCGTCCTGATAGAGATGTGCCGAGCGCATAGCGTCCAGAACATTGATCCGACTGGTGCGGTACTTGGCGTCGAGTACAAGCATCCTGCGTACACCACGGTCATCGACTGTGATCACGATATCGGGGTGAAGTTCGGCGGAAATGCCGCGAAACCCGGTCGGCGTACTGTCACCCGCTCGAAATCGACGCTGCAACCACGCTTCCATCTGTACGCCATCGCCCGCCCCAACCACTCGGATGCAGTCGTTTCGCGTCGTCGGATAGTGCGTTGTCCAGCTTAGATCCGGTCGTTGCTTTCGAAGGCACTGCACCACCTGGGCAAAGCACCAACGCTCGTAGATCTCCCAAGTTGGACTCAACCAAGTCTGCTCATCGACTAAATCGCCAGCTACGCCTCCACGGAGTGACGACCAAGCGAACCGATAGGCACGTGCATAGGCGGGATGGGCAGAGATGGCGTTCAAGCCGGCGGCAGTCACCTCGGCGCGGGTAGTCAAAGCGAAAGGGGCGCCTTTGAGTAAGCGCGCAAGAGCTTTCGACAGCCCGTCTAGGTACGCCAACTTTCGGGCCAAGCGAGGCTGCAACGGTGTCCTAGTGCCAGCTTTTTCGTCCACTCGCGCTAGTACCGCGAGTGCATCAGCCACATGTTGGCAACGTAGCCGCACCGACAGCATGACCGCGACCAAAGCCCGATTTGCGGGATTGTCGACGGTGTCGGTGGACTGCGTAACTTCGATTAGTGGCGTCTTCTCATTCAATTCACCGGCATCATCGTTCAAGTACGCGACTGTCGCCGGATGTCGCAGTAGTCTGACGGCCGATGCGACATCGAGTCGTCGTACGTGATGGGCCGGAACTAGGGCGCGGTCACACTGCAGCCGGGTCAAGGGATGGTCCATCACTGCTCGCAAGGCGGCCTGCAGGGCATCACCGTTCCGCCGCAGACGCGCGTACGCCAGAAGCGGCGAAGTCACCTCACCGGACACACCGATACTGGCTTGTGCCGCCTCGGTGCCGAGTAGGAGCGCCGGATCAAAGGCACGAAGTTCCTCCAGCAACGTGTGGAAGACCCCTTCACCAAGCTTGCTGCCTTCAGGAGCGACATCAAGACGGTACTCCGCCAGACGCTGTCCACTATGACTGAGTAATTCGGCGACCACCACGCCTGCATAAAAGCCTGGTGTCCATCGCCAGCCCGACTGGCCACCGACCTGGACGGCTTCCGCAGGCGCCTCGTCGATATACAGATCAACGCCATCCAGCGGGGCGATAAAAAAGTATGTGCCAAGCTCCCGAAACCCAGGCACCGTGACATCGGGCAGAAGCTCTCGGCTGACATTCGCTTGGTCGATGCAACGCAATGCCACCATTGGTTCAACGCCAGAAGCGCGCGCTGCCCAGATGACGCAAATCTTGTGCCAGCTCGGCGACCTTTTCAGCGGACTCGATAAGATTGCGCGTGCGCAAGGTGCTCTCGACCTGATCAAAGGTTGTGCGTAACCGTGGCGTGTCCTCG
Source organism: Stenotrophomonas sp. UBA7606 (assembly GCF_002477705.1). NCBI lineage: Bacteria > Pseudomonadati > Pseudomonadota > Gammaproteobacteria > Lysobacterales > Lysobacteraceae > Stenotrophomonas > Stenotrophomonas sp. UBA7606. The sequence continues at coordinate 92,839 of NZ_DLJW01000129.1, forward strand.
CCCCGCAGTTTTGGCAGCACCTTGGCGTAGATCGCGTGATCCAAGGCGGCCTCCGTTGTCAGCACGCCGCCGTCGGTTGCAGCTTCAACGTAACCGATGACATCGCCAATCGTGCGCCATCCAAAATGCAGGCGGACCGGACGCAGCTGCTTGACCAATGTTCGTAGGACCTCGCGCACCTGGCTGGCATGTTCGGTGGGCAGCCGCGTGGTTGACCAGCCAGGGAACACATCCACGTCAATGTCCCAGAACTCGATGACCGCTGCGCGATCGAGCACTTTGTCGCTCAATCCATGTGTGGTCTCGTCCATATTGACTGTGCCGATCAGAACCAAATTCTCGGGATATGCGATGCTCGCCGGCACGCCATCCACGGCATCGCCTTGTGCGTGCAGTCGCAAGGGCTCGCCGGTTTCCATTGCTGACAGCATCGGGGCTAGGTATTGCTCCGGGTGAGACAGGTTCATCTCATCCAAAACGATCGTGTAGGCCCGGTCCGGGTCGCCTTGCGCCTGGAGCAGGAACTCCAAAAATGGCGTGCGCACGTAGATGTCGTTCTTGAGGGGGCTGATGTAACCCAGCACGCTCGAGGGGTCGTGCCATCCGGGCTGCACGGGCACGATCTCGAATGCACCATCGGCATTGCCATTGCCTCGCAGGCCTCTCGCGTAGCAGCGAGCGAGCTGGGTCTTGCCGGCGCCACTCAAGCCAGTCAAGACCGCAAAATGCCGGCGCGCATTCGCCCAAAGGCCTGCATGCAATCGGGCCACGAGATGCGGTGGGAACGCGATGTCCTTGGGGAAGGTAGCCAAAATCGAGGCCACCGAAGGCAGCGTAGTGGCCAACGCGGCTTCAGAGGCCGTGGCCGACATCTCATTGGTTGGAGACAACGTTGGCGCGGACGCCAGAACGCCGGGTTCCCAAGTCACGCGAGCGGCCCATTCCTCACCGCTTTCGGTCAGCTTGACTTGCTTACCAGGCGCGGATTCTACCAAGCTGAGGTAGCGCATCCAGTTGATCAGCACTGTGGGGGCGAAGTTTGTCGTCCACCCAGGATTTACACGCTGCAATGAATCAACGATCTCAGTGAGCAATCTTGGCCCGGCACGCAGCATGACCAACAGATTGTCGAAGCCAAGGATGCGGGTGAGCATCCAGTCCGACACTTCCTCTGGATCACCCGTTTCAAGCAGGGCCACACCGCGGTCTGTCAATTGCAGCTCGTCGCCCTCTGCCCGAATGACACCCCATTCCGCCATGAGGCAGTTAAGGTTCGTATTAAGTGTCGCGCGGGTGTGCGTGGGATTTTGCGAACGGAGATGCTCGATGAAGTCTTCGCGCTTGCAACCATCCTTCGCGAACTCCAGCATGCCAAGAACAGTCGACAACCCGCCGCCGATGCCGGTCATGCCGCGGCGGCGGCGATTGGCGGGCAACGGGTTCAGTTGGATCTCACCAGGCTTATCTCCGGCGACCTCCGTGGCATCGCTGCTTTCGTCCTGAATGAAGTGCACGAATAGCAACCAAGGCAGTGTCATTTGTTCTTCAACGCTTCCAGCCTGATCATTGACCTCGGCAAGGCGATCAAGCACACGCTGATGCAACGCCGTACGATGCTCAAGTCCGGGAATCAGGCCCATGGCACTCCCCAACCTGCGCAGCTTGTGGAAGTGCGCAACGGTCGTGAAATGGTGGGGCCAGAGGGAGGCAAACAGGCGATACATCTTCAATCGTGGCCGACGGGCCGTGAGCGCCCGAACACGCGTTTCGATGTCGTCCCATGCCTTAGCGAACCATTGAATGCATTCCAGGGGATCAGCAGGGATGGGCGATTGCTTTAGCTCCCACAGCTGGCGCGCGATTGCCGGATCGGCGATCACGCGGGATACGTCGATGTGTCCTTGGCCGGTGGCAGAAACGGTCTCGTTCTCCCACAGCTCCTTCTGGAATTTCGGGCTCGTAAAAGTCGCTTCATTTACACTGGCCACATACTGAAGCCACTCAGTAAGTCTCTTCAGCCAATCATCCAGGTGGCGCTGACTCCGATGCCGCTCTTGCGCCACCCTGCACGCCTCGCGCAATGAATTTTCATCCTTGAGATCCGTCACCATTCGTTCCCCGCCCTGATATTGGAATGTCAGCAACACGCCAACTAACCCTGGATTTTCCTACTTATCGTGCCACACATTCGCAATGTATGTGCCCCATCTTAAGCCTCCGAAACTCCCCCACCCAGTGACCTGCTCCGAGCCTTCAGGGCCAATCTGACTTGAGCAGAATCCGTGAGGATGAGGGTTAACCAATGCTCGCATCACGAGTACAGCTTTCGCCTCTTCTTCCTCGGCGGAATCTCGGACGGGCACTCAATTCTGAACTGATCGCGAAAGTGTCGAAAGGAAGGCCTCGGCATCCCCTCCCCAAGCCTATCGAGCGCGAACTGGCATGGGATCCTTGCCTGTCAAATTCACCGCGCCGTGCTACGTGACGCATGTCGGTCCTGTGACCGCGCACCGCGCCCAATGCCGGAACGGCCTGAATTCACGCGCTGCCAGCAGTGCAAAGCCTGTTACGCTTGGCGATATACTGCGCGAAATGTTATTGAGGTCCGCCTTCATCCCAGCTTTGCTCATGCCCCCTCCCTAACGTTTGTGTCGGGCCATACGCCAGTTCCAGAACTTGTCACACACTCGGAACGAGAAATAGATGGTGATGAGCTGCAACGCCATGAGTCCCATGGTGTATATGCTGCCAAATAGCGTTAACAGCACCCAGAAAACGGTTGCTGCTTTTAGCCACCCTCGCCCCATGAGGATAGCGACGAACATGCTGATGAAGATCATCAGCTGGAACCCCAGTACAGCCATCGTCATCATTCCTCCGTAAAAAAGCGTTTCCTTGAAGCGTTGATCATCCCAGCTTCAGCAGATCACCCGAACCGTACGCAGTGGTAGCCACGATACTATTTATCCCGCGAGATCGCGGCTCATCTGAGGGCCTCCCAAATCTTGAGCCGATCTAAGGTAGAAAAATCGGCGTGTTTGGGGCTGTCCGAAATGCCTCGGCGAACTGCGCTGGCGCGGCATTTTCCAAGGACGAATGCGGACGAAAATGATTGTAGTCGGTTCTCCAGTTTTCGATCTTCTGGCGGGCGTCGTCAAGGGACAGGAACCAGTGCACGTTCAGACATTCGTCCCGGAATGAACCATTGAAAGATTCGACGAACGCGTTATCGGTCGGCCTACCCGGGCGCGAAAAATCGATCGTAACACCGTGATCGTAAGCCCATTTGTCCAGCACGATACTGATGAATTCAGGCCCATTATCCGCCTGAACCCGACGCGGTGAACCGCGTTCCTGCCGCAGGTGTTCCAGCGTTTCGACAACATCACCGCCGCGCAGGCTGTGCCCCACGACAATGGCCAGACACTCGCGGCTGAAGTTGTCGACCACGGTTAGCGATCGGAAACGGCGTCCATCGAAGAGCGCATCGCTAACGAAATCCATGCTCCAATTCTGGTTGGGTGCGGTGAGTAGTGGCCGATCCAAGCGGTCCGCAGCCGCCCTGCGCCGCCGCGGTCGCTTTGAGCGCAGATTCAGCCCTGCCAGCTTGTACAGCCGATGCACGCGTTTGCGATTGATTGGCCAGCCTTCACGACGCAGCAGGATGTGGATGCGCTGGTAGCCGTAACGCACCCGCGTCTGGGCTATCTCCTCGATGCGCCGCGTCAATGGCGCATCCAGGATCCTGCGCACCGGTTTGTACGCCAGCCCGGAACGGGCTTGGCGCATCACGCCGCATGCCCGCCGCTGGCTGATTCCGTAAGCACGCTGCAGAAAGCCGATGAGCGTATGTCGCTGCACCGGCCTCAGAGCTTTTCTTGAATGACGTCCTGAAGCATCACTTTGTCCAGGCTCAGATCTGCGACCAGCTGCTTGAGCTTGCGGTTCTCTTCCTCCAGTTGCCGTAGCCGCCGCAGCTCGGACACGCCCAAGCCGCCGTAAATCTTCTTCCAGTTGTAGAACGTAGCCTCGGAAATGCCCATCTCCCGGCACGTCTCGCCGACCGATGTGCCGCCCTCGGCCTGGCGCAGGGCAAACGCAATCTGCTCTTCGGTGAATTTCGACTTCTTCATGGCAAAGCCACCTCTCTGCTTGGGGTTAGTTTCGCCGAATTCCTCTACTTCTGAATGGCTCAAAAAGCTGGGAGGTGGTCACTGCCGCTGAGTGGTGTGCGGGCACCCGCCCACGAAAGGTGCTGGTCGCTCGCCAGACTCCCAGATCAGCGCGGGAGCGAGACGCAACAGGGTGAACAAATGGGACCAGCCGGTCGTGCTGGTCACGGTCGCGCGCCAGACCGCTTTGCCGTCCGAGGTGGGCTGGAGCATGCCGTGGTCTTGCTGTTGATTTCCACGCATTGAGGTGGACTTCTCATTGTCCTCGCTACGTGTGATTCGGGTCTTGGAGCAAATCATGCAGTGGCGTGGCAAACCCCAATTCATTCGCTGTGACAACGGGCCTGAGTACATCAGCGCAACACTGCAAAACTGGGCGAGCGCCAAAGGTATCTGCCTGGAATACATCCAGCCAGGTAAGCCTCACCAAAATGCCTATGTGGAGCGCTTTAACAGAACCGTTCGCTATGAATGGCTGTCGCAGTACCATTGGCGCAATCTTGATGAAGTGCGAGATTACGCCACGCAGTGGATGTGGCGGTATAACCATGAACGCCCAAATATGGCATTGGGCGGAATCACCCCCAAACAGCGGCTGGCCATGGCCGCATAGCTCTACTTCTCAGAGAGATGGTTTATGGGGGGATTACCACATCACCAATTCCTTGAAACGTGAATTCGCCTCAGACAGCGGCACTGAACTGAATGCTGTGCTGCCCAAGATGAGCCCTCTGAACCCGTAGTACCTCACCAAGAAGCAGACGGTGTTTCAGAAGATCGCTGCGTTTGTGGAGAAGTTCAAGGGTGTGGGTGGGCAGGTTTGAATCTGCCCTTTTCTCGCCGGAAAATCCATAGACTGCAAGAATGACAGCAAGGAGGTTGGGATCGCACGTAGGGCTGTGTGACCCCCATCCTGCAGCGTGACCTGATTGGGTCAAGGCCGAGTTGTCATGCAGGCAGTTTGGCTGCAAGCAGTTCGACCTCCTCGATATTGGGCGGAGAACTGAGCAAGGCCGCTGCGTTGGCCATCAAGGCCGCGGCGATCTGGCCGTTCAGATGTGCCTGGCGACCTGCCTCATCGGCAAAGGCATCGAACACACCAAACGTCGAAGGGCCAAACTTCAATGCGAACCAGGCCGTGGTGCCGGACTCGGCGTTGGCGAGCGGCAGTGCGCTGGCCAGGAAGTCGGCAAGCGCAGCCTCCTGGCCGGGTTTAGCTTCGAGGCGAACAAACAGGGCGAGCTTGGTCATGCTGTATTCCTTTGGGTAAATGGAAAAGTGGGTGAAGGGATCGAAGAGACTGCAGTCTGAGTCTTCATGACGGACATCTCTATAGGCAATAATGACAACATTGATATCATTGTTGCCATGAAACTCCACCTCCTTGTTTGTGATGGCGTGTTTGATCTGGGGCTTGCGGCGCTCACAGACACAGTGGGCTTAGCCAATGCGATGGCGGGCTCGCTGCCACAGGCTCCCGCGCACATAGAGCTCACGCTGGTGGGCGTGCGGCGTCGCATCCGAACTGCGCAAGGCTTGACGGTCCCCGTGGTCACTGCGCATGGTGTGCCCGAACCAGACGTCGTGCTCGTGCCAGCGTTTGGCGACAAGATGCCTGACACGCTCTCGGCTCGGCTCACACGCCCCGATGTGCCCGACGCGGTCGCGGCGCTACAGCAGTGGTCCACCGCTGGCGCGCACCTTGGTGCCGCTTGCTCCGGTAGTTTCTTGTTTGCAGAGAGTGGCCTGCTTGATGGGCATCGTGCGACGACGTCATGGTGGCTGGGGCCGATGTTTCGGCAGCGCTATCCGAACGTCACGCTGGACGAGTCACGCATGATCGTGAACTCGACACGCTTCACCACCGCGGGTGCCGCTTTGGCCCACGTCGACTTGGCCTTGCGCATCATCCGAGGGCGCAGTCCGGCGCTGGCGGCCCTGGTGGCACGCTATCTGCTGGTCGAGACACGCAGTTCGCAAGCCGAGTTCGTGATTCCCGACCACCTTGCGCATGCTGACCCGATGGTGGAGCGCTTCGAGTGCTGGGCCAGACGTCGGCTCGCGCAGGGGTTCTCGCTGGCCGAGGCGGCCAGCGCCGCGGGCACAAGCGAGCGCACCTTGGCCCGGCGGCTGCAAAGCGTTTTGGGAAAGACACCGCTGTCGTATTTCCAGGACCTGCGCGTGGAGCATGCCGTCCATCTCTTGCGCACCGGGAACGCCAGCGTCGACCAGGTCGCCGCACAGGTCGGGTACTCGGATGGGGTGACCCTGCGGGCCCTGTTGCGCCGCAAGCTGGGCCGGGGTGTCAGGGAGTTGCGACGCGGTGGATGACCAAAGGCGTTTGGTGCATGTACGGCTGGAGACCACCGCGAAACTGTCGGAAGCAAAGGCTTACCCACTTGCGTCTACTACATCGTGCGTTGGGTGCAAAAGCACCAGCCGTGCCAAAGCAGTCTTCAGTGACCTTTCAAAGTCTGAGTATTGGGAATACTGTTAGCTTTACCACTGTTTTCTGGTCACTAATCTGGGTTTTCATCCACATGCTATTCAATCCACTTCAAGTAGGTTCTCTCACCCTGCCCAACCGCATCCTTCTGGCACCATTGACACGCGCCCGTGCCGACGCTGGCCACATGCCCAACGCGCTGATGGCCCAGTACTACAGCCAGCGAGCCACCGGCGGCCTGCTGATTTCCGAATGCACCATGGTGGCGCCCGGTACATCGGCCTTCGTCAATGAGCCTGGCATCTACAACGGCGCGCAGATTGCAGCCTGGAGGCAGGTGACCGACGCGGTGCACGCCAAGGGCGGACGCATCTTCCTGCAGATCTGGCACGCTGGCCGCGCAGCCTACCCTGGCGCTGCCGATGGCGCCCCCATTGTCTCCAGCAGCGCTACCGCTATTGAGGGTGAGATCCACACGCCCCAAGGCAAGGTGCCTCACGCGGTGCCCCGCCCCCTGACCGTCGAAGAGATTCCCGGCATCGTGGCTGCGTTTGCTCAAGGCGCACGCAACGCCATTGCTGCCGGCTTTGATGGTGTGGAAGTACACGGCGCCAACGGCTACCTGATTGACCAGTTTCTGCGCGACACGCCCAACCAGCGCACCGATGCTTACGGCGGATCGCTGGAAAACCGTGCACGTTTGCTGTTCGAGGTACTTACTGCCGTGACCCAGGCGATCGGTTCCGAACGTGTGGGTCTGCGCCTGTCGCCCCTCAACAGCTTCAACAGCATGAAAGACAGCCACCCGCTGGCCCTCATCGGCTTCCTGGCCGATAGGCTCAATGCCTTCAAGCTAGCCTACCTGCACGTGATGCGTGCCGATTTCTTCGGCGTGCAGAAGGCCGATGTCATGCCCGTAGCGCGTGAAAAGTACAAGGGTGTATTGGTGGGCAATATGGGTTACAGCGCTGATGAGGCAGAGGCAGCTATTGCCGAAGGTAAGCTTGACGCTGTGGCCTTTGGCACCGCCTTCCTGGCTAATCCGGACCTGCCCGCACGCATCAGGGCCAAGGCACCGCTGAACGCGCCTGACTCCAACACGTTCTACGCAGGTGGCGCCAAGGGCTATACAGACTATCCGACACTGCAGGTCGCGTAAATCACCGCCCCAGAAGACCGAAGAAACGAGCCACTTTATACCCAAGGCTCTGCCCTTCGATCTTGCGAAGCTGTGAATCGATGGCATCTACCGAGTGAACCGCACCGGGTTTCGTGGAGGCAGTTTGGTTTAAGTCAGGTCGCCACCGAGGTGGCCTGACTGGCGAGTTGCCGGTAGTAGTTTGCCTCAGCTTCTGCGGGCGGAATGTGCCCCATGGGCTCAAGGAGCCTGTGGTGGTTAAACCAGGACACCCATTCGAGGGTGGCCAGTTCCAGAGTTTCTTTCGTTTTCCACGGTGCCCGGCGGTGAATCAACTCGGCTTTGTACAAGCCGTTGATGGTCTCGGCCAAGGCGTTGTCGTAGCTGTCACCGCGACTGCCCACCGAGGGTGCAATTTTGGCCTCTGCCAGCCTCTCGGTGTAGCGAATTCCGACGTATTGAGACCCTCTGTCGGAGTGGTGGGTCAACGACCCATCACGCTCGGGTCAGCGGGCTTACAGCGCCTGCTCCAGCGCATCCAAACGAAGTCAGTGCGCATCGAACTGCTGACCCGCCAACCGACGAGCGACCAGCACCTTTCGCGGGGACGGTAGAGATCGACGCGACGCCCGCGGAAAACGACGCCAGCATGTCGGCTCCCGCGCCTTCCGTCTCGGTGAACCCAGCGCAGGGAGGTCAAGAGCCTCCGATTGGCAACGAAGCCATCCGGGGAACAGTTCATGGTTTGGCTGAAGCAGGGAATCGCCTCACGACGGCTCATCATCAACGACGCGAAGGCACTCGTGCATACGGTGAATGACACGGCCTACCTGGTCAGCCCGGGTGTGTTCCAACGCTATGCGCAGGAGCATCCCGAAGTGGCCGCACTCGCCAAGCAGGAGAATCAACAGGATTGGCAGTGGGTGCAGAAGCGCTTCGAGAAGCTGCAGCTACATCGAAAGCAGCCCAATGGCCTGAACATTTGGACCTGTGAAGTCATGGGCCCGAGGAAGTCCCGCCGACTGCATGGCTACCTCCTCGAAGATGGGTCCTTGGCACTCGCCGAAATACCGCCCAACAACCCCTATCTTGCTCTGACTCAGGAAGGATGACGCGATTCGGGCATTGATCGCCACCGTCGTGTGGCGACGATCAATGCCCCGCGAAAATTGGCAACATTTGGCGAACTGAGCTACTCGGCCCGCGCCAACTCCTGTGCAAGGAACGGAGCGGTTCTGCTGCCAGACGTTCGGGCCACCTGCTGAGGGGAGCCCGCCACCACGATGCTGCCGCCGGCAGCGCCTGCACCAGGCCCCACGTCGATCACCCAATCGGCCTGGGCCACCGCGCGCATATCGTGTTCGATCATCACTACGGTATTGCCGGCATCGACCAGGCGCTGCAACTGCACCAGCAGCCGGTCGGCGTCCGACGCATGCAGCCCGGTAGTCGGCTCGTCGAGCACGTACAGGCTTCGGCCGCGCTGGCTGCGCTGAAGCTCGGTCGCCAGCTTGATACGCTGCGCCTCGCCACCGGAAAGCTCTGTGGCCGGTTGCCCCAGGCGCAGGTAGCCCAGTCCGATATCGCGCAGCAGTTGCAGTGGCCTTGTCACAGCGTCTTCACCCGCGAAGAATTCGCTGGCTTCGTCCACGGTCATCTGCAGCACCTCGGCGATGTTGCGCCCGTTCCATTGCACCTTCAGCGTGGCCTCGTTGTAGCGTGCGCCATGGCACGTCGGGCACGGCGCGTACACGCTGGGCATAAACAGCAGTTCCACGCTGACGAAGCCCTCGCCCTCGCAGGTCTCGCAGCGCCCCTTGACGACGTTGAACGAGAACCGCCCGGCATCGTAGCGGCGGCGTCGCGCATCGGGCGTGGCAGCGAACAGCTTGCGCACATGGTCGAACAGGCCCGTGTAGGTGGCCAGGTTCGACCGCGGCGTGCGCCCGATCGGTTTCTGGTCCACCTGCACCAGACGCTGTACGGCGTCCACGTCGCCCGCCAGATGGCCGCCGGTCGCTTCGATCACTGCCGGCCCTTCGCTGGTGGCGCTTTCGGCTACATCGTCTTCCGGCTCGTGGCCCAGGTGCAGCAGCACCAGCTCCGGCAGGGCCTGCGCGACGAGGCTGGACTTGCCCGAGCCGGAGATGCCGGTGACGGCCGTCAGCACGCCCAGCGGAATGCGCGCATTCACGCCATGGAGGTTGTGGCGGTGAATGTCTTGCAGCTCCAGCCACCCGGTCGCTTCGCGTGCCCGGCTTCCCGGCGCGGGGATCTCATCGAACAGGTAGCGTGCAGTACGCGATTCGGCAATCTTGCGCAGGCCATCCGGCTCGCCGCTGTAGAGCACGCGGCCGCCACGCTCCCCAGCATCCGGCCCGACATCCACGAGCCATTGCGCGCGGCGCATCAGGTCCAAGTCGTGCTCCACCACGAACACCGAGTTGCCGGCGTCGCGCAGCCGGTCGAGTGCGTCGTACAGGGCCTGGCTATCGGAGGGGTGCAGGCCCGCGGAGGGCTCGTCGAGCACGTACACGACACCGAACAGCAGGGAACTCAATTGCGTGGCCAGCCGCAGGCGCTGCAACTCGCCGGCCGAAAGCGTCGGCGTGACCCGGTCCAGCGTCAAGTAGCCCAGGCCCAGCCCACGCAGTTGGCGCAGGCGTGCCATCACGCCACCGGCCAGGCGCTGCGCGGCGAGGCGCTTTTCTTCCGATAGCGCCGAGGTGCGGCGCACGTCGGGCGATACCGCATGGACGGCGCGACCGGAGGCCGCGCGTTCGGCACGGTCGCGTCGGGTCGCTTCCTTGTCCGTAGCCGCCCCCGCTGCATGGGCGCGGAAATCGCCCTGGGCGATGGGTTCGAGCAAGGCCGCCAACTGGTCCAGCGGCATCTGCATGAACGCGCCGATGTCCACGCCGGCGAAGGTGACCGACAGCGCCTCGGACTTGAGCCGCTTGCCGTGGCAGGTGGGGCACGGTTTGCCCTCCATGAACCGGGACACGCGCTTTCTCATCAGCGCGCTCTGGGTGTTGGCAAAGGTGTGCAGCACATACCGCCGGGCGCCGGTGAAGGTGCCCATGTAGCTCGGCTCCATCTTGCGCTTGAGCGCGGCGCGGGTTTCGGCGGGCGTGAAGCCGGCGTACACCGGCACCGTCGGTGTTTCCTCGGTGAACAGAATCCAGTCGCGATCCTTCTTCGGCAGGTCCTTCCACGGTCGGTCAACGTCGTAGCCCATGCTGACCAGGATGTCGCGCAGGTTCTGGCCTTGCCAGGCGGGGGGCCAGGAGGCGATCGCCCGCTCGCGGATGCTCAGGGAGGGATTGGGCACCATGATGGCCTCAGTCACCTCGTACACATGGCCCAGGCCGTGGCAGGTCGGGCACGCTCCCTGCGGTGTGTTGGGCGAAAAATCCTCGGCGTACAGCATCGGCTGGTTGGCTGGGTAGGCGCCGGCGCGCGAATACATCATCCGCACCAGGCTGGACAGGGTGGTCACACTGCCCACGGAGGAACGCGCATTGCTGGACCCCCGCTGCTGCTGCAGCGCAACCGCTGGTGGCAGGCCGTCGATCGCATCCACGTCCGGCACGCCCGCCTGGTCGATCAGGCGCCGTGCATAGGGGGCCACCGACTCAAAGTAGCGTCGCTGCGCTTCGGCATAGATGGTGCCGAAGGCCAGCGAGGACTTCCCGGAGCCGGAGACACCCGAGAACACCACCAGCGCGTTCCGCGGGATGGAGACGTCCACCTCTTTGAGGTTGTTCTCGCGCGCGCCACGCACCTGCACGAGGCCGCTGGCCGCAGCGGTACAAGAGGATTCACCGAAAGAATTGTTTGGCATGTTCTTATCCTGTAGTTCGTCCCGCTCAGGACGGGAGTTCCTGAGTTCGGGTGCCGCGGCGGCTGGCTTCGAGCGCTGCGGTGAGAGTGCGGGCGTCGTAACTGCCGAGCAGACGACGACCCTCGATGAAGAACGTAGGAGTGACGTGCGCACCGCTGGCGACCGCGCTGAGGAGGTCACGCTCGACACGCTCTATCACTGCCGGACTGTCGAGATCCGCGATGAACCGATCGACGTCGAGCCCAAGCTCTACGGCGTAGCCGATCAGATCCTCGCGCTCCAGCGCGTGCTGACGGGTGAACACGAAGTCCAGCCACGGCCAGAACATCCCCTGATTCGATGCCGCCTCGGACGCACGCGCGGCGATCGGCCCATGCGGGTGGTGCGGCAACTGGCGCACCACATACCGAAGGTCGTCCCCGAAGTGGGCGCGCAGATCCTCCCAAGAACCGGTAGCGTGCGCACAGTACGCGCACTCGAAGTCCACGTACTCCACCAGCGTGAGCTGCGCGTCCTCTGGCCCGCGAATGTGATCGACCTCGGGATCGACCGGCGGCTCAAGCAACATCGGCAGATCGGCGGTCTCCTCACCCCACCTGCGAGCGGCAACCTTGAAGATGAGCCGCCCGAGCAACGTGGCGAGCATCATCGACACGAGCACGCCGACCGTCGCCCGGCGGCCCAGGTCGGAGGTCGTGCCGAACGCGAGCCCGATGATGAGCAGCGACACGGTGAACCCGATTCCGGACAGTGCCGCACCACCGAACACGCTCCCCATTCCGACACCCGCCGGCAGGCGCCCCAGGCGCCGAGGCGGACCGCGGCGAGTGTGATGAGCCCGATGCCCAGGAGCTTGCCGAGCACGAGCCCCGCGATGACGCCCCAGGTCACGGGCGAGCCGAAGGCCTCAGCGAGCAGCCCACCACGCAGGTCCACCCCGGCGTTCGCCAAGGCGAACACCGGCACGATCAGCAGCGCTGTCGGCAGCCGCAGGAACTCGTGCAGCCGCTCGTTCACCGAGATACCCTGGGACAGCCCGCAGTCCACTGCGCGAGCCGACGCGGCACTTGGAGACTGCCAGAAGTCACGGAACAACTGTCTTGCCGCGACGACCTTGTGACGTTGCGTTGCGTAGGCGGGGATCAGCAGCCCCGCGGCCATCCCGGCGAGGGAGGCATGGATGCCGGAGTACACGGTCGCGAGCCACAGCACGATCACGATCAGCACATAGGGCGTTGCCCGCCACTGGCGGTTGCGCCCTAGCAACCACAACCCGACGAGACTGGCGAGGGCGATCAGCAACGGGACGACCCGGATCTCCTCGCTATAGACGATGCCGATGATGGACACGGCGAGGAAGTCATCGACCACGGTCAGGGTGAGCAAGAACACGCGCAACTGACCGGATAGCCGCGGGCCGACGATCGCCAGGGTGCCCAGCATGAACGCCGTATCGGTACCGACCACAGCCCCCCACCCGTGCAGGCCCTCACTTCCGGCCAGCCCCACGATCAGGACATACACCAGCGCGGGAAGCACGACACCCGCGACCCCCGCGATCAGAGCGAGACGGGCACGGCTGCGGTCCCTGAGCGACCCGTGGGCGAATTCCTGACGCACCTCCAGGCCGATCAGGAAGAAGAAGACGACCATCAGGCCGTCGTTGACCCAGTGATGCAGATCCATGTGCAGGCCCAGCGGCCCGAAGTCAAACCCGACGTCCAGGTGCCACAACTCGAAATAGGCATCGGATAGCGGCGAGTTCGCCCACGCCAGCGCCACGACCGTGACGATCACCAGCAGCACCGCAGCACCAGACTCCGTGTGCAGATAGCGGGCAACTCGTCTTCGTCGGATACTCGCCGAGGATTCACCGAGAGAAGCGTCTGGCATGTTCTTATCCTGTAGTTCGTGAGGTAACGATGGGCCGATTTCGGGGGGATGTCGGTCAAGCGTCCGGGCTTGGCGGCGTCGCATCATCGAGCGAGCGCAGCCAAGTAAGCCTTTCTCCCAGCCTTCGCTCGACGCCCCTGTCCGTTGGCTGGTACCAACCCGGCCGCGCCACGCCCTGCCATCGCCATCGGCAAAGCCCTTTAGCAGGTCCAGCGCGTCCGCGTCCAACGTGACGCCCTGGAGATGCGGCAGTGCGCGTTCGTAGAGCTGGTTCAGTTCGTCGCTGGACAGCGGTTCGAGGGTATAAACCTGCGCGCGCGAGAGCAGTGCGGAATTGACCGCCAACCCCGGATGCTCGGTCGTCCCCCCCACCAGGGTCAGGAGCCCCGACTCGACATGCGGCAGCAGGGCATCCTGCTGCGCCTTGTTGAAGCGATGGAACTCATTGACGAAAAGCACCGTCGATCGACCATGGTTGTCCAGTTCGGCCTGGGCCTCGTCGATGGCTTGCCGGATGTCCTTCACCCCGGCCAGGCGCCCTAGGGTGGTCTTGCCCACGCCTGGCGCCCCCCAGAGGATGAACGAGTGCAACTTGCCCGCCTCGAACGCGAGACGCAGCGGCTTGCCGGGGCCGAGCAAGTGCCGTTGCCCGACGAATTCGTCCAGCGTCTTGGGCCGCAGGAGTTCGGCCAAGGGAGGCTTGGGCTTTGTCGTGAATAGAATAGATCGGTCAAGTTCCTCTCCCTGGAATTTCTGATAGTTGACGTTCCGATAAGGTGGGCACCTCAATCCAGAGAGCCGGATTTATCCAACGCCGTGGGCTCTTTGTCGGCAATCGCATGCATGATGATGCGAGAGCCGCGGTAGCCGATGCTGTGGTTCCATACCCAGCTCAAAGCGACGCTGAGACGATTTCGCGTACCGATCAGAAAGTAGATATGCGCGACCTTCCAGATCCATCACGCAGCTTAACCCGCCCCATGTCAATCACGGCCAGGCTGCGGCCGATGGTGGCCAGGTTCCCCTGATGCCGGTATTTGAAAGGCCCGTCAGCGGACTTGCCTTTCAAACGCCGTCCAATGAGGTTGGTGTTGAATGGATAGTGAGTGATCAGTAGTGAATCACCGTGCGAATCGACTTGCCTTCATGCATCAGGTCGAAGGCGTGGTTGATCTCGTCGAGACCCATGGTGTGAGTGACGAACGGGGCGAGATCGATCTCGCCTTTCATTGCGTCTTCCACCATGCCCGGGAGTTGGGTGCGCCCCTTGACCCCGCCGAAAGCCGACCCCTTCCAGGTCCGGCCGGTGACCAACTGGAACGGACGGGTCGAGATTTCCTTGCCGGCCCCGGCGACGCCGATGACGATCGACTGGCCCCAGCCACGGTGGGCTTGGAATCTAGATAGCGGGCGGCATATACTGGCCGCGGCGCCCGCCCTGCTTGCACACGAGCAAAAACAGGCTGTATCCCCTGATCAACTCTTCTTCTGGCCAGCTGCCGGGAACTTAAACGTGTGCGTCTGACCCGGATCGGCTTGGCCATCGAGGACGAGTCATGACCATCAAGCAATACGCGTTTAATGCCCATGCGCACCTTCGGGCCCAGGGCCTGCCGTCGCTTACCCGCAGCCAGGTCCATGAGCTGTTGGCTGCGGCCGCTGGATTTGCCACCCATGCCGCGCTCCAGCGCCAAGCGGCGTGGTGCGACGTGCCATGGCGCGCTACCGCCTTCCCGCCGGATGAGGACCGGGTCATCCAGCGGTGCCTGCAGTTCGGGCTGTCAGCCGAAGAGGCGGCGCGTGCCGCCCAAGGCCTGGCCGACTTCCTGGCTGCGTCCGGCTACGCGCCGGTGCGGTTCGAGGAGCTGATTGCCGCGTTCGAGGACAACGAGGACGAGTGGTCGAAAGCTGAGGAGGCGGAGGCGCCTGCCGTCGCCGAGTGGGTATCGAACGCCCTGATCAGCCGAATGGATCAGGGGCTTGAGACACTGCGCGAGGAACTTCCGCTGCTGCTGGAAGGACTGGAAGCGGCCGCGGCCCGTGGTGTTGCCGCTGCGCACCTAGCGACCGCGTACATGCTCGAGCCGTACGGTGGCCTGCCGGAAGAGGACGACCGCCGCTTCGGGCGCGAGCTGCGCCGGCACGCGCAGTGGTCTGCCGAGCCAGTTAGCTTCGCGGAGATCACCACGGGGGTCGGCGGGTTCGTTCGGGTTGTGGCGAAACACCGGTACCACCTCCTTGCGGCTGCACGGGGCGGGGACAGGCGCGCAATGCTGCTCACCGCGGAGCGCTACGGCGATCCTTCGGCGCTCGAGCTCGAACCGTCGGATGAAATGGACCCGTACGACATGGCTGACCTGGCCGATGCACATGGTCGACCCGAGCTGGCGCACCAATGGCTGACCGTGCTTGCACGCGACGGCGACGTATCGGCCATGCGCGCGCTTATCGAAGACAGGAACGAAACCCCGTTCCGCTCTTGGGTCTGGATGCACCTATCACGTATGCTGGATCAGGACCTGAGCCAAGACAGACACGAAGCGATCAACGAGGACGGCACACTCTATGACGATGATGTCGGCGGGCCAATGTATGTGGGGGGGAGCGACGGAGTCGAATTGGCGCCACTCGCGCCCGAGGACAACGCCCGCGCCAAAGAAGAGGCTGCTCAGCTGTTCTCCGGAATCGAGGAGCGCTACGACCTGACCTGATCATACTAGGTCTTGGGCGGGCTCCCGCTCAGGGGGCTCGCCCGGGTTTTCTGCGCCATGCCCGCACCGTTAGATCGGACTCATGCGTCGCGGTAAGCGGGATGCTTCGCTGTAATCGACCAGGTCCGCTTTCGGCCAGGAACGGACATGCTCCCGAATGATGGCCAGCTTCAAACCGGAGCGCTTCAAATTTCCGTCTACACAAGAATCTGCACACACGTCGTGCTCAGTTTCCACTCATCCCCGTGCGGTCTGCTCGCCAAAGGCCAACCGTAGCGCTTCGGTGTCGCCGCTCAGCGCGGCACGCATGCGGCCTTCGTCCAAAGGGCGTACCACCCAGTCGACATCCCATTGGAAGCCTTTGCGTCTTGAAATCGGAATGGCCAGATACCAACTTGGCCCGGGCCCGACGCAGTACCAGAATGCATCGTCTGAGGCCTGTGCCATCCAGCGCGGCCCCGGTTGCTGCATACCATCGACCCGTCCGTGCACCTGCTTCACCACCTGTACCTGGGCACCGGTGAAGGCAGCACCATCGCGCGACGGAAACCGCAGCTGCTCGAATGTTTCCTGGCGGGCAGCCCGCAACGGCTGCGGGCCGTTGAGTTGCGCAGCCGCCGCCATCACCACCCCCATTCCCAGCAATATCACCAATGCGCTCTTCATTACGCCCTGCCCGTAGTACTACCGAAATCGTCAATGATAGCGATCAGCTGCAGCAGGACACTGCACTACGGCACCGGAAGGAAAGTGTCGAGTAAGCGACCAGAGCTGGAGAGCCGCAGCCGGATTGACCCCTGCCCCCTCAACTTGAATCACCCATTTCTTTCCAGACAGCGTAGGTCTGCTTTGGGTCGGATGACGCCTTGCGGCCAGGAGCGTACGTTCAACTCTATATTGTCTGCATTTCCTTAAGCAGAGGCTCGAGCTCGACGATCCGCGAGATGGTAACGCTCTCTAGCGCGCTGGCGTGGATGAGAGGCTGGATGCTCCCGCCGTGGTACTGGCTGGACTGAAACTCAGCGCTAGCCTCGCGATATCGAAGCCACATCTGCTGAGAATTCTCGAATGAGTCTAGGCGGCCACCAGAAAGATGCTGTCGCAAATCTTCAACCAGAGCGGCAAGCCTTTCTTCGGCTCTGTGAAACGACGCTGCAGCATGTCGATTCATGTCCGCTTGAGTCATGTGTTCCGAGTGATCAGTGGCGTAGATCTGGAAGGCCTGCTCTTGGTAGGCGGCGGCCAGTGTCTTCGCTGAGTTGGCCTTTCCCATAATCGTGTCTTCAAGCACCTTCAGATCATCAAGGGTAGTACCTGACGCCTCTAAGTTCTTCTTCAGATCGAGCAGCTTTTGCTGCTTATCGATCTGTTCGAACATGGGTTTCTGCTCGATGCGGCGCCGCACGAAAAATCCAACTGCCGCTATCAGTGCTCCGAAAACGGCATAGAGGAATTTCTCTAGCATTTGCCACGCACCCCTAAAGTCTACAAGGCCATCCAACTACCCAATAGCCGGACCCGTGGGTCCGGCTACACGACTTGCCCTCAATGCACCGTTTGGTGGACTTTCCCTCTAACACGGCTCGATCTTAGGGCGCTGGGGTCCAGCTAACAAGCCAGCGTATAAAAGGACCCAGCGGTAGGATCGGCGCCGGCACGAATGGCCGCTGTGGGTCGATGGCCCCCTGCGCGACAGCAGCCGCGCAGGGCAATCTAAGACTTAAAAGGTAGGGTCAGCCCACCAACTTTAGGTGCGGCTGACCTTTCCCTTCAGCTTATCCAAGTAGTCTGCCCACGCTTGCATCATCTTCCTGCGCTCAGGCAAGTGTTCCGCTCGATTGTAGGCAGCCTTGATGGGATTTCTTTCAGAGTGAGCAAGCTGTCTTTCGATCGCATCTGATGTCCATCCCATCTCATGCAGTAATGTGGAGGCCATGCTTCGGAAACCATGTCCGGTCATGTCATCAGTCCCGTAGCCCAAGCGACGAAGCGCCGCATTGACTGTGTTCTCGCTCATTGGATCCCTTGAACTCCGAACGGACGGAAACACGTAGCGACCATTTCCCGTGACCGGTCGCAGTTCCTCAAGTACTGCAACTGCCTGCTTGGAAAGCGGAACGACGTGAGCTACCCCCATCTTCATTTTCGCTCCAGGGATGTTCCATTTCTTCGCAGCAAGATCGAACTCCTCCCATTCCGCCTTACGCAGCTCCCCGGACGAGTGAAGACTAGGGGAGCAAAGCGGAGCGCACACTGCGTGACGAGCTGCCCTGTGTATCGGGGCTGTCTAGGCAAATGGTAGGTCTGGGTGCGTGACCCGACATGAATGCTGATGATTCCGCGTCCTGTGATCGGGGACTGAGCTGCCCATCACACATGCGGCGAATTAGCGGCCGCTTTAACAATTCAGCAAGGTTCCACTGCTTATGGTCGGGGAACAGGGGCAGGACGCGAGGGAGATTGAAATGGGATACAGCGCACAGTACCTGTCGAACGACGAATGGATGAAGCTGCACGCCGCCTATAAAGCTCATGGAAATGGGCCTGGCTTCTGGCAGGTGTACCAAGAGTTGCAGGCTGCAGCGCAGAAGCGTACTGGTGATTCGTGCATCAAGGTTGCGAACGAGATGGCTCGGATTGGCGAGCGCTTGGGGGTCACAGCGCAAGCGATCTTCGTCTAACTGCGCGGCGCGCTTCGCGCCTGCACAAGGATTTCCTCCTGATGAAAGAAGAGTCTCGATCCCGCGCCCCAACGCGGACATCTACCAACCTAACCAATATGGAGGCAGCCATGAGATCGGTAGCGATGTATTTGGAAGGCCCCAGCCAAGAGCGTCGCCCTGTAAAGCTGGCGTCTACTCGAACGGTGCCAGTCAAGCCCACGCTGGCCCACAGGCCGGCCAGAGGGGCAGCTTGAGACCCTGGTCCGTGTGCCAGATGTGCCCGTCTTGGCGTTAGTGCTTACCAACTCGGTCATCAACTCATGCTGGGGAACCGCGGGCAGGCTCGGTGCCTCCAAAGTTCCAGACTTCACCTCATGTACGAGGTTGAGCCAGAGCGCTTTTTCGTCTTCTTAGAGCCCAGCGGACAGCTCAACACTGACGATGTATTCCACACTCATGATCTTCTCTTCGCTCACGCTGCTGTCGAAAATCACGCACTGGATGACGACGTCGTTGAAGACTGAGCGCTAACGGTGCGCTTCCATCTGCGCAGCCATTTCCCAGTTATAGAAGTGGAAGCCATCCACGGAGGCGTTCAACGTGACGATTGGCGGCCTGTCCTGAAGGACCACGGCCCCGGCATCGGCACCTAGGTCTTGGTGCTCTCGTCCGCACCGGGCGTCTCGACACCTGACTCCGTCTCGTCGCTTCTACAACCACCAACAAGCAGACACCATGGATGTAGCTGCCCAATGAGAGGTCTTCGCCACAGGCCGCTCCTACTCACCCTGCTCCCAACGCGCCAAGTTCTGCTTCACCCTGTCGATCCCGTCCCAGGGATCCTTCCGGCGACGCTTCAACTTGGCCGGCACGTCCTTGATCGTGAAGGCATTGGCCTTAGTGAGCTTGGAGAGCTCGCTCCAGGCCAAGGGCATCGCCACAGGCGCCCCGGCACGCCCACGTATGGAATAAGAGGCCACTGCGGTGGCGCCGCGTCCGTTGCGCAGGTAGTCCACGAAGATTCGCTTGTTACGCTTGCTCTTGGTGGCGGTGGACAGGAAGCGCTCCGGCTCCGAACGGGCGAGCGCGTCGGCGAACCCGCGGGCGAAGCGCTTGGTCAGGTCCCAGTCGCAGCCGGGATTCAACGGCACCACTACGTGGAGCCCCTTACCACCCGACACGCGCAGGAACGATTCCAGCTCCAATTGCTCCAGCAACTTGCGGATGTCCTTGGCCGCCTTCTTGATCTCCGAGAAGGGGACGCCTTCGCCCGGGTCCAGGTCGAACACCACCCGGTCAGCCCTATCGGGTTCTTTGGCGTGCGAGCCCCACGGGTGGAACTCCAACGCGTTGAACTGGACCAACTCCATCAGCCCCGGCAAGTCTTCGACGACCAAGTAGTTGGCGTTGGTGCCCGATTCTTCCTTGAGCTTGACGGTGTTCACCCTCTCCAGCCCCGCGGTCAGGTGCTTCTGGAAGAAGCAAGGGTGCTCAATGCCGGCGGGGCAACGAACGATGGACAGCGGCCTCCCAGCGATTTCCGGCAGGAGGTGATCGGCCACCGCCAAGTAGTAGTCCCACACATCCCGCTTGGTGACGCGACTGTGGGGGAACAGGATCTTCGTGGGGCTGGAGAGCTTGGGAAGCTCGGTGGTTGCAGTACTACTCTTGCCCCTCTTGGTGACTTTCTTGCTGGACTTGGCCAAGCTTGCCGCTCTAGACGGATTCTTAGCACGGTCGCTGTCGGCCAGGTCTTTCACATCCTTGTCCTCGCGTATGGTCTTGAGCGAGGGCTGACGCAGTAGGTCCTGACGTCCAATGCCGCGGAAGAACACCTCCACCACGAAGCGCGGAGGAAACCAGGTGGCAGTGCGCAGATCGGTGTCCGTCGTGCCCACATGAGCCGTGGGTTTCTTGCCACCACCCTTGGTCAGCTTCTTGGTGAGCTCGCGCATCAGCTGGTCGTTGAATCCTGTACCTACCCGACCCACGTAGCGCCAGCCGCGCTCAGGGTCCGGCTTGGCCAGCAGCAGCGATCCAAACCCGGTGCGGCTGCCTTTTGGCTCCGTGTAGCCCACGACAGCGAACTCATCGCTGGCCAGTTGCTTAGTCTTGCGCCAGTCCTCGCTGCGCCCACCTTGGTAGGGCTGATCGCCACGCTTGGAGATGATCCCCTCGAAGTGCTGTTTGCCGGCGAGCTCGAAGGCCGCTTGCCCGTCGCCCTTGATGTGGGAGCTGAAGGCCAAGTGGGCGGGCGCATCTTCCAAGAGCTCTTGGAGCAGCGCTTTGCGCTCCAAGAGGGGCGCACCCGACACGTCCACCCCATTGAGGTGGAGGACGTCGAACAACGCGTAAGACAGCTTGCCTAGGCGCTCCCCGGACAACGTGGATTGGAGCAGGTTGAAGTCCCGCTTCGTGCCGGTGCCGGCGATGAGCTCACCGTCCAGCGCACCGGACTCCAGGTCCAGCGCGTCCACCGCGTCGCGGATGTCGGGGATCTTGTCCGTCCACTCCAGTGCGTTGCGTGACCACAGCCTGACCTCGCCCTTCGCGATGGTGGCCAAGATCCGGTAGCCGTCCCATTTCAGTTCGTGGATCCACTGCTCGCCTTGCGGCGGGCTTTCCCCTAGTTTGGCGAGCTGGGGTTCGAACGGTCCGGTCGGCGCTGCGGCCTTCTTCGCTTTGGGCAGGGCAGCTGCCTTCTTCGCCCAGTCCATCTTGCGTCCCTTCTTCACAGGGACAGCGATGAGCTTCTTCTTGTTCGTCTTGCCCGAGCCCGCCCGCTTGAGGTCCTCGGCCGGGGCCTTGGTCACGTCGGCGAGCAGATCGTCGGCTTCCAGCTTTCCGGCGTAGTCGTCCTTGTCCTTGAAGAGCAACCACCGGGGTTGCTCGGCCGGTTTGCCCGAGCGCACCAGGTGCCAGCCGCCCTTGAGCTTCGTGCCGAACAGCTCGAATCGCAGGTGGCCTTTGACCAACTGCTCCACTGGATCGCCGTCGGTTGCCCACACGCCGTGATCGAACTGGGCCACATGCCCGCCGCCGTATTGGCCCTTGGGGATCTCGCCCTCAAAGGTGGCGTAGTCCACGGGGTGGTCTTCCACCTCCACCGCCATACGCTTCACGCTGGGGTCGTAGCTGGGGCCCTTGGGGACCGCCCAGCTCTTGAGGGCGTCGCCCACTTGCAGCCGGAAGTCGTAGTGCCGCCGGCTGGCGTGGTGGAGCTGGACCACGAAGATGGCCCGCTGCCCTTTCGGGACCGCCTTGCCCGGTTCCGGTTCGCGCGTCTTGTCGAAGCTGCGCTTGCGGCGGTAGTCGGCCAGGCTCACGGCGCGGCGTTACTTGCCTAACCGCTCGCGCACGGCCCTGGACGTGTCGCCCACGGCGGTCACGGCGTCTCGCAGCTCCTGCTCCGACACGCCCAGTTCCTTCGTCCAGTATTGGACCTCGTAGTCTTCGCTGAGGTTGATGCGATCTCGGTCGGGCGAACCGGTCTTGCTCTTGTCGTCAGACATGTGCAGTGCTCCTTTGCTGGGTTGACTCAAGAGGCCTTTCGGGCTGTAGATTTCTTCGCAGCCTTGCTGGCTTTCTTTGCGGGGGGCTTCGCTGCCGTGGCTGGCGCCTTCTTCGCCGTGCCCTTGGCCGGCGTGCGCCTCTTCGTGTCCAGGCTTTGCTGGAGCAGCGACATGAAATCCACCACGTTGGTGGCGGCGTCCTCGCGCGGCTCGGGCTCTTCGAACTTGGTGGTGGCCCCGGCCGACTTGATGCGTTTTTTGATGATGTCGGACAGGCGCGCGCGAAACTCGTCGTGGTAGTCGGCCGGGTTCCACTCGGAGGTCATGGAGTCGATGAGCTGCTCGGCCATCTCCAGTTCCTTGGGCGCTAGGCGGTAGTCTCCTGGCTTGCCCTCGGGCAGCTTGTATTCGTCGAACTCGACGAGCTCCTGCGGATAGCGCAGCAGGATCAGCACCAACGCGCCGCCATCGGGCATCACCGCAGACATATACTCCCGCGTGCGAATGACGACACGGGCGATACCGACCTTCCCAGACTTCTTCAAGGTCTCGCGCAGGAGCACGTATCCCTTCTCGGCTTTCTTGCCGGGGACCAGCACGTAGGGCTTCTCGAAATAACGAAGATTGATGCTGGAGGCATCCACGAACGTTTCCACGTCCACCGATTCATGGGACTCGGGCGCGGCGGCGGCGATGTCCTCTTTCTCGATGACGACGTAGCTGCCCTTGTCATACTCGAAGGCCTTGACGATGTCCTTCCACGGCACCTCCTCACCGGTGTCGGCGTTCACCCGCTCGAACCGGATGGGCTTCTTATCCCGCGCATCGATCATGCGAAAGCTAAGGTCCGTTCGGCGCTCTCCGGACATAAGGGACACGGGGATGTTGAGCAGACCGAACGACAGCGATCCGGTCCAGATCGGGCGGGCCATTGCAGGCTCCAGCGGGTGCGAATTTTTCTTATAGCGCCGCGGGTGTGAAATCGACGTCACCCCACATGGCTTAGGGCACCTGAAGGTGACCGCGCTCAGCGCCAGCCTTGGTTGACCCAGTCGAGGTCATAGTCTTCACCGAACTGAAGGACCGCGGCTTTCGGGTCCAGCTCCGAGTAACGGGCCAACTAGCCACGGAGGACAACGCGGCCGGCGTCTCAAAATGGCTCTTCCTCGGCCAAATGGCCGCATCCGTGGGCTTCATTCTCTACAGCTGGTTGCTGCACAATTAGGCGTTCATCACCACCAACAGTCTCATCCTGCCCACCGCCTTGGTAGGCCAGTGGGTGGTGTGGCGCAAGCGAAATTCCATAGACGATTAGCGCTGTGTCGCTGAGGCCACGTGGTGTGCGTCCAACCATGCCCATGCCCGCTTAACGATTTCGCGCACGTCGGACCACCGGCGGGTGGATTTGCCGCCCAACTCGTCCCAGAGCACCTCCATGTCTGATTCGTGCTGAGGCAGCGCGTAACTGCCTGCGGTCACCAAGGCCAAGGCGTAAGCAGGGCACACGTCCGACCAATCCAATTCCGCCTGTGAATCGCGATGGGCGAACTCGTCGAACCCAGTCGGAACCGGAGTCATGTCTGGGTACGGCAGGCACTCGCCTACGCCACCCGACTGGTTGAGAAGGGCCACCAGCCGGTGGAAGTGGTCAGAATCGAAATGTCCCATAAGCACTCCTAGTCGGTGGCTCGCGCTCCGGCCTGCCTTGCTAAATGACGACACGGATTCCGTGATGGCGGCGTCAGTGCTCAGAGCCAACCTTCGTGGCAACCTTTGTTGACATTCCTCTTCTACCAAGCCATGGATTTGGATTGCATCATCGTCGGAGGCGGCCCAGCGGGCTTGACGGCCGCCACCTATCTTCGGCGCCTGCACCGGCGCGTCGTCGTGTTCGACGACCGCCGAAGCCGGGCACGTTGGATCCCAGA
This sequence comes from Stenotrophomonas sp. UBA7606, assembly GCF_002477705.1. Taxonomy (NCBI): domain Bacteria; kingdom Pseudomonadati; phylum Pseudomonadota; class Gammaproteobacteria; order Lysobacterales; family Lysobacteraceae; genus Stenotrophomonas; species Stenotrophomonas sp. UBA7606. The sequence goes on from NZ_DLJW01000129.1 coordinate 117,146, forward strand.
GAGCCACAACTGCCCTGGTTTCCCACTGGGCGTCTCGGGGACTGAACTCCTCCAACGCCTACGGGACCAAGCGGCCAACTACGGAGCTACCTTCCACCCCACTCGGGTCACATCCTTGCACCAGGTCAATGGGGAATGGGAAGCTGAATCGGACGACGGGCGGTTCGCGGCACCCGTTGTGCTGTTGGCCACGGGCGTGGTCGATCGGCTCCCAGAGCTCACGTCTGGGGACGCGGAAGAAGCCTTGAGGAGCGGCCTGCTGCGCTCGTGCGCGCTGTGCGACGGCTTCGAGGCAACTGATCACCGCCTAGCCGTGGTGGGGCCACTCCCGAGGGCAACTGCCAACGCCCGTTACATGCGTACGTTCTCCGGCAACGTCAGCGTCGTCCCGATTCCAGACCAAAGCGACAGCGACTCCCAGACCGAAACCGAGGGTCTGCTCGTTCTTCCCCCCCTTCGGTCCTTGGCTTGCCGGCATGAAGGGTGGGACCTTATCGACGCCAACGGCGACACGCACCGCTTCGATTTCGTTTACGCGGCCATGGGAGCCCCTGCGCGCGGGGAGTTGGCGCGGCAAGTAGGGGTCGAGTTTAACGACGAAGGTGCCGTGCTGACCAATGAGCACATGGAAACCTCTCGCGCAGGCCTTTACGCCATTGGAGATGTCGTCACCGACCTCAACCAGATTGCTGTGGCGTTCGGCCATGCCGCCATTGCTGCCAGTGCGATCCACCGCGCTTTGCCGCCGGCTCCCCGCCCTTCCTACAAAGCGGACGACAGCCCGCACGTCGCCGAGGATTGACAGCCCCCCCCGCCCAACGCGATAAATCTCCCGCCGCATCGGAGCTTACTCCCGCTGAGCACTCCCGGCTTCTCTAAGTCAGATCGCTTCGGGCCTGTTGCCAGAACTAAGCAGGCAGCTTTTCCTGCTCTTTCCTGAGACTAAGCATGCCCAAACTCCAACGCTTACCGCTTTAAAAAGGCCGCGGCAACGAACTCTTCGGCGTGGGACGGTAGACGTGGCCAGCAAAGTAGGCGTAGCGGTCGGCGAATTGTTTGGCGGCGCGGACCTGAAAGGGTTTGAGTTCAATCTACATCCGTGCCACCTTCGTTGTTGTATGCGTCGCTCGTGCGTCGGAGCCGATGCGCTTCAACTCTTTGTCGGGAACGAGGGCGTGGAAACGAACCGTGTTTGAGCAGTTGGGAGCGCCGCTGTAAATGGGACGGACCGAGGTCCACTAGTCAGTTTTCTGATCTCGCAGATTATCCAGATAGTCAGCCCATACCTGCATCATCTTCCTACGCTCTTTTAGGTGCGTCGTACGGTTGTATGCTCGCCCAAGAGGGTCTCGAACCGCATGGGCGAGCTGATGCTCGATGAAGTCTGGCCTAAACCCAAGAACTTCATCCAATAGTGTTCGCGCCATCGCCCGAAAACCATGCGCAGTCATCATAGTGCCATCAAATCCGATATTTCGCAGAGCAGCATTGATTGTGTTCTCACTGATCGGCTTCGAAACGGTCCTTACACTTGGAAGGACATAGTCACTTCTCCTGGAGTGAGGACGTACCTCCTCCAGAACTTCGAGGGCCTGTCGAGCTAGAGGGACAATGTGCGCGGTATGGGTCTTGCTGGTGGTGTAACGCCACTCTGCAGCCTGCAGATCAATATCCGACCAACGCGCCGCTCGAAGCTCCCCCGGGCGAACAAACAGAAGCGCTGAAAGCTTCAATGCCGCAGAAACGACGGGGAAGCCCTGATAGCCATAAATGGCTTTGAGCAACTTGGCGACATCCTCAGGCTCTGTCACGCTGGAGAAATGCGTCGTCTTCGCTGGGGACAAGGCACCAACAAGACTAAGTGCTGGATTGTTCTCCGCGCGCCCCGTAGCAATGGCATAGCGAAAAACAAGGCCAGCGGCGGCCCTAGTGCGGTGCGCTGTTTCCACGGCTCCGCGCGCCTCGACTTTCCTGAGCGCCTTTAACAACATCGGCGCGGTGATACTACGGATCGGCAACTCAGCAATCCCGCCAAGATCCCTCTCAAGCATCCGACGCTCACGAACTACTGAGCCAGGACTGAGCTTCTTCGCACGCTGGAGCATCAACTCTTCAGCCAGGCTACCGAAAGTGTTGCCCGCTTCCTCTTGCTTGGCAGCACGCTCCACTTTCGCAACCAGACTCGGATCCACACCTTTCTTGACTAAGGCACGCGCCCGATCGCGATCAGCGCGCGCCTCAGCCAGCGAGACAAGCGGATACTCCCCGATAGTCAGCATGTTGGCCTTGTCACCAAACCGATAGCGGTAACGCCAAATCTTTGCGCCGGTCGTCCGCACTTCGATGCAAAGCCCATTGGCATCTGCGAGTCGAAAGAGCTTGTTCTGAGGCTTGAGGCTACGGAGCTTGGTGTCAGTCAGCATGTGTGTGAGTAACGGAATTGTGAGTAACGGAGGCGAGCCTCGCAATCTTACTCACATCGTTACTCACATTCCAATCGGATGGTGCTGGACAACATCGAACCAGACCGGACACATGACCCCGGAAAATCCCTTATTTCAAGCGCCTTTCGAACTACACCGGACTACGTCGGACCATGAAATGGTGGGCCCACCAGGATTCGAACCTGGAACCAAAGGATTATGAGTCCTCTGCTCTAACCGTTGAGCTATAGGCCCGTAGCGACGACACAGTGTAGTGGAGCCGGCTGCGTGCGACTACTTCCCCGTGTCTGCTTTTGATGTCCGCGTGTTGCGCACCGTATGAGGCGACGGCAGGCCTGCAGCACTGGCCTTGGTGCCATGCTATCGAGTGTCCGCATGCTTACCTGCACCCCATCACCGCACTCCCAAAGAAAAACCCCGCCAAGGCGGGGCTTTTCCTTGCCGGCACTTACGCGCCAGCCTTTACCTGCGTGCCAACAATCACTCGATATCGAGGAAGCTGCGCAGCTGTTCCGAACGGCTCGGGTGACGCAGCTTACGCAGCGCCTTGGCCTCGATCTGGCGGATGCGCTCGCGGGTCACGTCGAACTGCTTGCCCACTTCTTCCAGCGTGTGGTCGGTGTTCATGTCGATGCCGAAGCGCATGCGCAGCACCTTGGCTTCCCTCGGGGTGAGGCCAGCCAGCACGTCACGCACGGTTTCGGACAAGTTGATGTTGGTGGTGTTCTCGATCGGGGACTCCACGTTGGTGTCCTCGATGAAGTCGCCCAGATGCGAATCCTCGTCGTCGCCGATCGGGGTTTCCATCGAGATCGGCTCCTTGGCGATCTTCATCACCTTGCGGATCTTGTCTTCCGGCATGTCCATTTCCTTGGCCAGCTCCTCCGGCGTGGCCTCGCGGCCGTACTGCTGGAGCATCTGGCGGGAAATGCGGTT
>NZ_DLJW01000129.1:120621-144716 GCF_002477705.1 Stenotrophomonas sp. UBA7606
GTCTCGATCATGTGCACCGGGATACGGATGGTGCGGGCCTGGTCGGCGATCGAACGGGTGATCGCCTGGCGGATCCACCAGGTGGCATAGGTCGAGAACTTGTAACCGCGGCGGTATTCGAACTTGTCCACGGCCTTCATCAGGCCGATGTTGCCCTCCTGGATCAGGTCCAGGAACTGCAGGCCGCGGTTGGTGTACTTCTTGGCAATGGAGATGACCAGGCGCAGGTTGGCCTCGACCATTTCCTTCTTGGCCTTGCGCGCCTTGGCTTCGCCGTAGGCCATGACGCGGCTGATTTCCTTCAGCTCGTCCAGGCTCAGCTGGGTGTCCTTCTCAAGGTCGATGGTGGCCTGCTGTTCGGCAACGATCTGGTCCTTGACGTCACGCAGGGCCGACGACCACTTCTGCTTACGCTTGATCGCGTCTTCCACCCACTCCAGATTCGTCTGATTGCCTTCCCACGAGCGGATGAAATCCTTACGCGGCATGCGGGCGGTGATGGTGGCCAAGTGCAGCACGCGGCGCTCCTGCGACTTGACCTGGGCCATGGTGTCGCGCAGCAGGCGCACCAGTACGTCGGTCAGCGGCAGCGGCAGCTTCAGGGTCACGAAGGTGGCCGAGATCTCCTCGCGCAGCTTGGCCTGGGCCTTGCTGTCACCCTTGGCGTGTGCCTTCTTGAACTTGGCCAGGTCGGTGGCCAGCTGCTCCATGCGGGCAGCCACTTCCAGCGGGTCCGGACCGGTCGGGCCGGCTTCTTCCTCGACGTCGTCGCCGTCGTCGTCTTCGTCGCCGTCGGCATCAGCATCGTCGCTGGTGTCCTCGGCCACGGCCGGGGCGGGTTCTTCCTCGACCAGGTCGTTGAAGCCGACGATCACTTCGGCCAGGCGCTTCTTGCCTTCCTTGTGTGCTTCGTAATCGGCCAGCACCGACTCAACGGCCAGCGGGAAGGTGCCCAGTGCAGCCTGCACCTGGCCCAGGCCTTCCTCGATGCGCTTGGCGATGGCGATTTCGCCTTCGCGGGTCAGCAGCTCCACCGTGCCCATTTCGCGCATGTACATGCGCACCGGGTCGGTGGTGCGGCCACCTTCGGTGTCCAGTGCGGTCAGTGCAGCAGCGGCTTCTTCCGCGGCGGTGTCATCGACTTCACGGTTGCCGGTGTTGCCGTCGCTGAGCATCAGCGTGTCGGCGTCGGGGGCAACTTCATGGACGTCGATGCCCATGCCGGTGATCAAACCGATGATGTCTTCGATCTGCTCCGGGTCGACCATGTCGTCGGGCAGGTGATCGTTGACTTCGGCGTAGGTCAGGTAGCCCTGTTCCAGGCCCTTGCTGATCAGGAGCTTGATGTCGTTTTGCTGGGCAGGACGTTCGTTGGCCATGTAATGCTCGCGCCACCGGCGATTGTGAATATAGGGAACCTAGCATTATACCAGCGCAGCATAGCGCTTGCCGTGGCGGTGGGTTCACGGCGCGTCATGGTCTGAGCAGAAAGGTCACAGGCCCGTCGTTGATCAGGCTGACAACCATATGGGCACCGAACTGCCCGGTTTCCACCCCTGCGGCGTGTTTTTCACGGCAGATCGCCACCAATTGATTGAAAAGCCGTTCAGCCTCGGCCGGCGGCGCGGCACTGGTGAAGCTCGGGCGCATGCCCGAGCGGGTGTCGGCGGCCAGGGTGAACTGGCTGACCAGCAGCAAACCACCGCCGGTATCCCGCAAGGAACGGTTCATCTTGCCGGCATCGTCGGCGAAAACACGGTAACCCAGCAGCCTGTCAGCCATCCGCGACAGCATCGCCGGTTCGTCGCCCGGCTCCACCCCCACCAACGCCAGCAGGCCGGGGCCGATCTGCCCCACCACCGCGTCATCAACCGTGACCGAGGCCTGGGTAACACGCTGGATCAGGCAAAGCATGGGTAACTCCTGCAAGGGGGCCGGGCACCATAGCACCGGGCGCCAGCGGCTAAACTTGGGCCGATGAAACCGCAATCCACCGCCAAGCTCTATTACCGCCTTGCCAGCGCCCTCACCCACCTGCCCTGGTCCTGGCAGCGGACGCTGGCCGATACCGTGGCCTGGCTGTGGCGCCGTATCAATGCCCGCGAAAGCCGGGTGACCCGGCGCAACCTGGAGCTGGCCTTCCCCGAACTGGGCGCTGCACAGCGCGCGCGCCTGCACCGCGAGGTGCTGCGCACCACTGCCCGCCAGGCCCTGGAAACGCTGTACCTGTGGACCCACGACCCGGCCCGCAACCTGTCCCGGCACCTGCGCGAACGCCATGGCGAAGCGCTTTACGACGCCGCGCTGGCATCAGGCAAGGGCGTGATCGTCATCGCCCCGCATTACGGCAACTGGGAGCTGCTGAACCAGTGGCTGGCCTCGCGTGGCCCGATCGCCATCGTCTATGCACCGCCGGAGAACCCGGTCGGTGATGAGTTTCTGCAGCTGTGCCGTGGCGGCGACAACGTCCGCCAGGTTCGCGCCGAGGGCCCGGCGGTGCGGCAGTTGTTCAAGGTAATCAAGGAAGGCGGCGCCACCGGCATCCTGCCCGACCAGCAACCCAAGAATGGCGATGGCGTGTTTGTACCCTTCTTCGGCATCCAGGCCCTGACCATGACCCTGGTCAACCGCCTGGCCGAGCGCACCGGCGCCACCCTGCTGTATGGCTGGTGCGAACGCACCGGGCCGGATCTCGATTTCGCCCTGCATATCGAACCGGCCGAAGCGCAGATCGCCGACCCCGACCTGCAGCTGGCTGCGGCCACCCTCAGCAGCGGCATCGAGCGCATCGCCCGCCGCGACCCGGCGCAGTACCAATGGACCTACAAGCGCTACACGCTGCGGCCACCGGGCAGCGGTGAAACCGACCCCTACGCCACCGCCCGTCACCCGCACTGAACCCGCCCCTGCAACACTGCGTCACCGGTGCCGTTGGATTGATTCAACGGCCAGCGGCCCCCATAAGGTTCCAGATGAACAGCCCCAGCTCCGCCAGCCCGTCCTACTTTGGCCAGACCGCCGCCATCCGTTGCGAGCGCGCCGCCGCCGAGCTGCGCGCCGGGCGCCCGGTGGTGATCAGCGACGGGCCGCGCCGGCTGGCCAGCATTGCCCTGGACAGCAGCTCGCCGGAGGGCTTTGCCGCCTTTGCCAGCGCGGCCGGCAACCGCCATTACCTGTTCCTCACCGCTGCGCGCGCGCAGACCTTGGGGATCACTGCCGCCAACGGCATCCGCATCCCGTTGGCCGGCCGCGATTTCGCCGAGCTGCCAGCCCTGGCCTATCTGCGCGACGCCACTGCACCGGCCGGCGCGCACCCCGATGGCGATGCCCTGGATGCCGCCTCGGTGGAAGTGGCACGGCTGGGCCTGCTGTTGCCGGCCATGGTGTCGGTGGAACTGGATGCAGCACCCAGCCCCTTCGATGACTGCCTGCAGCTGGATACCGCCGCCCTTGCCGAAGGTGCAGGCCAGGCCGGCCAGGATTACGAACTGGTGACCCGCTCGCCGGTGCCGCTGCGCGATGTCGGCATGAGCGAGTTCGCGGTGTTCCGCGGCGGTGTCGCCCAGCGCGACCAGGTGGCGGTGATCGTCGGCAACCCGGACATGGGCGGCATCGTGCCGGTGCGCGTGCACTCGTCCTGCCTCACCGGCGACCTGTTCGGCTCGCTCAAATGCGATTGTGGCGACCAGCTGCGGCGCGGCCTGCGCACGCTCAAGGAACTGGGCGGCGGCATCCTGCTGTACCTGGACCAGGAAGGCCGCGGCACCGGCATCGCCGCCAAAATGCGCGCCTATGGCTACCAGCACGAAGGCCTGGACACCATCGACGCCGATGCGCAACTGGGCTTTGGCGCCGACGAACGCCGCTATGGAAGCGCGGTGGCAATGCTGCGTGCACTGGGCGTACAGCGCATCCAGCTGCTGACCAACAACCCCACCAAAGTGCAGCACCTGCGCAAGGCCGGCATCGAAGTCGTCGGCTGCGTGCCGGTCACCGGTGAAATCACCCACGAGAACGAGCAGTACCTGCGTACCAAGGCCACACGCGCCGGCCACCATCTGGATGTGGACGCGCTGATCATGGCAGCGCAGTAGCCGGCCTTCCCGTGGCAGCGCGACAAGCCGCGAAACCCATGGGGCACCCGCCGCGTACTGCTGCGCCGTGGTGCTGACAACAGGCGGGCAGCGGCTTTCCGTGGGCAGCAGCCCTCCATGCGTCGCGGCGGGTACCGCCGCCTACCGCTGACTGGGCAGGCGTTATATCGTCTGCGCATGATTGAAACCCCTGCCCTCCCCGACGCACCTCCTTCCGACGACAACCCGTGGCAGCCGCTGCCACCCCGTGGCGCCGTATTCGCAGCGGTCGGCGCGGCGCTGAGCATGGGCCTGCTGTTTGCAGTGAGCTGTCTGGTGCTGATGCTGGTGGCCCGCCAAACCCACTGGTTGCTGGCCCCGATGGTGGCAGGCCTTGGCGGTGCCCTGCTCGGCGCCTGGTTTGGCTGGCGCCGCCACCGGCTCACCTTCTGGCGGCTGGACGCACAATCGCTGGGCGTACGCCGCGGCCATATGTGGCAGAGCGAAAGCCAGGTGCCGGTGTCGCGCGTGCAGCACCTGGACCTGCGCCGCGGCCCGCTGGAACGCATGGCCGGGCTGGCGACGTTGGTCGTGCATACCGCCGGCAGCCGCATGAACACCGTGGCGGTGGCCGGGTTGGCAAAGGCCGATGCCGAACGCCTGCGTGACCGCCTGGCACGCCAGCTCGACCACGACGACGACGCCCTGTGAGCACCCCGCCCCCGCCGCTGCCGGGCGAAGAACAACGCCTGCACCCCTGGTCCTGGCTGTTCGCCCTGCAACAGCAGGTGCAGCAGTTCCTGCTGCCGCTCGTGGCGCTGGTTGTATTTGGCAGCCGCAGTGACGACGACCTGCCCTACCACCACTGGATCAGCGCTGCGATCGTGCTGGCGCTGGTGGTCAGCGCCGTGCTGCAGTACCTGAGCTACCGCTACTGCATTGGCGAGGATGCGCTGAGCATCCGCAGTGGCATCTTCGAACGTACCCGGCGCGAGATCCCGTTTGCGCGCATCCACAACGTGGTGGTCCACCAGAACCTGCTGCACCGGCTGTTCGGCGTGGCCGAGCTGCGCCTGGAATCGGCCGGTGGCGACAAGCCGGAAGCGGAGATGCGTGTGCTCAAGCTGGCGCAGGCGCTGGAGCTGGAGCGGCTCATCCGCCAGCGTGGCAGCGATGCGCCGCTGCATGCCGCGCTGGACCCACCCGCCGGCGACGTCCTGTTGCGCCTGCCCATCAGCGAGCTGGTGCGGCTGGGGCTGATCTCCAACCGCGCGATGGTGGTGGTGGCCGCCGCCATCGGTGCGGCCTACCAGTTGTTCCCGCGCCGGGTCACCTCCGACTTCATCGAAGAACACGGCCGCCAGGTCTTCGGCTATGCCAGCCAGCTGCAGCTGGGCACGTTGAGCCTGATCACCTCCAGCCTGCTGTTGCTGGCCTTTGCCCTGTTGCTGATGCAGTTGTTGTCGGTGGGCCTGGCCATCGTGCAGTACTACGGCTTCGGCCTGAGCGAGGCCGACAAGCGCCTGACCGTGGAACGCGGCCTGTTCACCCGCGTGCGCAGCAGCGTGGCCCGCCGCCGCATCCAGGCCTGGACCCTGCGCGAAGGCGCGCTGCACCGCCTGTTCAAGCGCCGCCAGCTGCGTGTGGACATTGCCAGTGGCGGCCAGCAGGAACAGGCCGGGCGCGCACTCAAGGAACTGGCACCGCTGGCCCCCCCGGCCAACTGCGATGCGCTGCTGCAGCACCTGCTGCCGCAGTTGCAGTGGCCGCCCGAACAGTGGCAGCCGGTAAGCCAACGCGGCTGGTGGCGGCTATGCCTGCCCGCGCTGGTGCTGATGCCCCTGCTGGCGGCGCTGCTGGTCCATGAAACCGACAGCCCCTGGGGGTTGTTGCCGCTGCTGTGGCTGCCATGGTCGGCATTCAAGGCCCACCGCCAGGTCACGCGCATCGGCTACAGCATCGATGCGCAGCGTGTGGCCATCCGCGGCGGCTGGTGGAACCGCTGGTGGCGGGTGGCCGAGCTGGACAAGCTGCAGGCATTGCGGCTGGACCGTTCGCCCTTGGATCGGCGGCTTGGCACCGCCACGCTGACCCTGGATACCGCCGGTGCAGCCGGTTCGCCGGCACTGCAACTGCGCTTTCTGGAGGAGGCGCAGGCGCGGGCGCTGATGACCCAGCTTGGGCGGGAAATGGCGCGGCGCAAGCTGCGCTGGTGAGGCTAAATAGCTTCCCCCTCTCCCGCCCCTTCGGGGCCCCCTCTCCCGCGAGGGGAGAGGGGTGGTATGCAGCGAGTTGAAGCATTGCCTGCAATTGCAGCTTTACCCCTCTCCCCTCGCGGGAGAGGGGGCCCCGAAGGGGCGGGAGAGGGGGCAACGCCCCCATGCACTCAAACCCGCGCCGGCCCCCAATAACCAATGCGCCTGCGCAGCTTGATCTTGCGCCACCAGTTGCGTGGCTTGGGCTTGCGGTTGCGGCCGCCCTTGGCGATGAAATCATCAATGGCCTGCAGGATGCGTTCGCTGGACTTGCCATCGCGGTACGGGTGCAACTGGTCGGCAAACTGACGTACCGCGGCCATCAGCTCCGGCGGCCGTGACAACGCGGTGCGGATGGCGCCTTCGAACTGTGCCGGGTCATCGATATCGATCAGCTGCGGGCCCGGACGGCGGTTCTTGAAGGTCACCACCGGCTTGTAGGTCAGCAGGAATTCGTTGAGCGCGGACGAGGTATCCGAGCACATCATGTCCACCTGCGGGAACAGGTCCAGGATGTTGTCGTCGTCGGCGAAGCGCAGGTAGGGGCCTTCGAGTGCGCGGTACTTGGCCACCACTTCCGGGTCCATCTTCGGATGGAACGTGACAATCCAACGCCACTCTCCCGTCTGCGACAGGCGCTTGATCTGGTCATACAGGATGCCGGCGGCACTCCACGACGGCGAGAAGGTGGAGTGGTACAGGATCACCGGCGGCTCACGGACCGGATCCGGCTGATCCTGCAGCTGGCTCATGAACGGGTCGATCTTGGGGAAGCCGGTTTCCACCACCGAAAAATGGCCAGCCTTCTCCGCCAGCTCCGAGAACGCGGCGGTATCGCGCGGGCCGGTGGTGCAGTACAGGTCAAAGAAGCCACGGATGTAGATATGGCGTGGCTTGCCAGCGTCGAAGCCATGGAAGGTCTCAACCTTCACACCGGGGAAGAAGTGCGGCACCGCGTTGGATGAGGTGATCACCGCGCAGGGGTTCCAGGCCCGTACCTGCTGCACGCTCAGCAGGGTTTCGTCAGCGGTCAGGTCCTCGGCGCCTGGGCCATCGAAGAACCAGGCGGCCTCGTCGCCACGCGCGCGGATCGCGGCCTGCAGCGGACGCAGAATGGCCAGCGCATAACGCTCGGACCCGTACAGCAGATAGTGGCGTGGCACGGCGGGGAACTCCTGAATATCCCGGATATGGCGCAATTATCGCATCGCCAGTGGAAGCCGTCGCTGCTAGGCTTGGCCCGGTTCCCCCGCCACCGATCACCATGCCCAGCCCAACCACCCCTGCGCCCAGCGCGCGCCAATGCCTGTCGGCCTGCATCATCGCCTTCAACGAGGCCGACCGCATCGGTGACTGCCTGGCCTCGCTGGCGTTCTGCGATGAGATCGTGGTGGTGGACTCGTTCTCCAGTGATGCCACCGTCGCCATTGCCGAAGCGGCAGGCGCACGCGTGGTGCAGCGGGCATTCACCGGGTTCCGCAGCCAGAAGGCATTCTGCGTGGAGCAGGCCAGCCACGACTGGGTGCTGTGCCTGGATGCCGACGAACGGGTGGATGCGCACCTGCGCGCGGCGATCGAGGCCGAGCGTGATGCCGGCTTTGTCCGCGCCGTGGGCTACCGCTTCGCGCGCTGCTCGGAGTACTTCGGGCGCTTCCTGCGCCACGGCACCGCTTATCCGGACCGCGTGCTGCGGCTGTTCGACCGCCGCCATGGCGGCTGGCGCGGCGATCGTGAGATCCATGAAGCGGTCGCCGTCGATGGTCCGGTTACCCTGCTGCCGGGCGACCTGCTGCATCATCCCTACCGCAGCTTCCTGCAGTTGCTGGACAAGAAGCAGAAATACGCCCGGATGATGGCCGAATACGAACACGCCAAGGGCAAGCGCGCCACCCTGGGCAAACTGGTGCTGGCCCCCAGTTGGCGCTTCTTCCGCAGCTACGTGGTCAAACGCGGCTTCCTTGACGGCTGGCCAGGCTTGATCGAAGCCTTTGTCAGCGCCAACTACGTGCGCCAGAAGACCATCATGCTGTGGCTGCTGAACAACCAGCAACCCTTGGTCGACCCACCCCGCGCTCAGCCCTGAGCTGCAGCCTGCCGCCGCCGTGCGACGCCCAGCAGCGACATGCCCGCCAACAGCCCCACCAGCGTCGTATAGACACTGGCGGTGATCTGGTGGGCAAACATCGATTGGGTCATTCCGCATAGCACGAAGGTGGCAACCAGCATGAGCCCCGCCGCGGCCGGCCCACGGAAGTCCGGTTCACCCCCAAGCCGATGCAGGTGTGCAAACAGCCACAGTGGCAGCCCGTAAACCAGCAACAACAACACGCTGCCAGGGATGCCCATGGTTGCCGACCATTCGGCCAGATCGTTGTGGGCATGGCCCAGGTCGCAGCGGGCCACCGCCACCGCCGGGGGACGGCACTCCGGCAAACGCTCCATGGCGGTATCGAAATGGCCGATACCAATGCCTGCCCAAGGCCGTTCACGCAGGGTGTCCCAGGCCACCTGCAAACGCTCCAGGCGGGCGCCGGCAGATGAATTCACATCCCCGCGCTCGATCCGCTGCACATCGCTGTGCAGCTCATCCAACCGGGTCATTTCACGCAGCTGGGGCACCGCCAGCACCAGCACCGCGGCAACGGCGACCATGGCTGCCAGTACCGCAAGGCGGAAGCGTCCGCTACGCCAGGGCACGCTCAGCGCCATCACCAGCAGCAGCAACAGCAGCGCCGGCCATACGCCGCGACTACCGCTGAGCAGGATCACAATGCCCCCCGCCAGCATTCCGACCACGATCAACCACCACTTGTGCGGGGGCCGGCACAGCACCAGCACCACCATCAGGACCAGCACGGTGTCCGCCAGCACGATGGCATTGGTCCATCCTTCGGCACGCTCCAGGCCACCAGCCACCTGCGCCAACGCCACCACCAGGGTCGCCACCAAGCCGGTCAACGCACCCCACCACAACGCACGTTGCGAGGGCCGCAATGCACACGCCCAGAGCATCGCCCATGGCATCACCAGGAACCGCGAGCGGTTGTCCACATCCTCCACCACCTGGTTGAAATGCCAGGCCGACCACACCCCCAGGACGATCACCGCCGCTGCCAGCATCGCCAACAAGCCCGCATAGGGCCGCGCTGCCGGCCGCGCGCGCCACAGGAAGTCCGCCCCACACAGGCTGCTGAGCAGCAGCAGCAGACCGAAAGGCAGCAGATTGGTCGGCGTGCTGAGTACCAGCGCTGGCAGCAGGAACACTGCCGCACTGGCCATGTGGTGAAGAACACGCCACCGGCCGCCCCCCAGGACGTGGAAACGTGGCGCAGCGGCAAGGGAAGGCGGAGGGGGCATTGGACGATTGGGCCGGCGCGGCCCGGAACGGTTTAGGAAAACTCTGCAGTTTTAGCAGATTCGGGCGCTTTTTCCGCCAATCCGCCTGTCAACCGCATGGCAGATCAATGCAGTGTTCACCAATGACCTTCGGGCCATGACAAAATGACGCCCGCCGAGCAACCGGGGGGACGCTTAGGCGGGCCCGGCAAAGCCATTCATCTGAGAAGAATAAATGCAGCGCATTCTGATTACCGGCGGCGCCGGTTTCCTGGGTTCCCACCTGTGCGACCGACTGGTCGCCGACGGGCACGACGTCCTCTGCGCCGACAATTTCTTCACCGGCAGCAAGCGCAATGTCGCGCACCTGATGGGGAATCCCAACTTCGAGCTGATGCGCCATGACGTCACCTTCCCGTTGTACGTGGAAGTTGACCGCATCTTCAACCTGGCCTGCCCGGCCTCGCCCGTGCACTACCAGCACGATCCGGTACAGACCACCAAGACCAGCGTGCATGGTGCAATCAACATGCTGGGCCTGGCCAAGCGCTTGAATGCCCGCATCCTGCAGGCCTCCACCAGCGAGGTCTATGGCGACCCGGAAGTCCACCCCCAGCAGGAAGGCTACTGGGGCCGGGTCAACCCGATCGGCCTGCGCAGCTGCTACGACGAAGGCAAGCGTTGCGCGGAAACCCTGTTCTTCGACTACCACCGCCAGCATGCGCTGGATATCAAGGTTGTGCGCATCTTCAACACCTATGGCCCGCGCATGCACCCCAATGACGGGCGCGTGGTCAGCAATTTCATCGTGCAGGCCCTGCGCGGCCAGGACATCACCATCTACGGCGACGGCAGCCAGACCCGCAGTTTCTGCTACGTCGACGACCTGATCGAAGTGATGACCCGCATGATGGACACCGAAAATGGCTTCACCGGCCCGGTCAACATCGGCAACCCCGGCGAATTCACCATGCTGGAACTGGCCGAGAAGGTCCTCAGCCTGGTCGGCGGCCGCTCACGCCTGGTTTACCAGCCCCTGCCCTCCGACGACCCGAAGCAACGCCAGCCTGACATCTCGCTGGCCAAGGAAAAGCTGGGCTGGGAGCCCAAGGTGTCGCTCGAGGACGGCCTGAAGGAAACCATCGCCTACTTCCGCACCCTGCTGGCCGAGGACAAGGCATGACCACCTTTGCGGTGGTCATCACCAACTACAACTACGCCAGGTTCGTGTTCGAGGCGGTGGAAAGCGCACTGGCGCAGACCCGCCCGGCGGCCCAGGTACTTGTGGTGGATGACGGCTCCACCGATGCGTCGCCGCAGATGCTGCGTGATCGCTACGGCAACGACCCGCGCGTGACCCTGTTGTTCGACAAGAACGAAGGCCAGCTGGCCGCGTTCCAGCGTGGTGTAGCAGCGGCCACCGCCGATGTGGTGTGCTTCCTGGATGCCGATGACCGCTGGAAGCCGGGCTATCTGGAAAAGATCGGCGCGGTCTACGATGCCCGACGCGACGTCGATTTCATTTTCAGCGACCTGCAGACCTTCGGCATCGACCAGATGGACATCCGCTACGAAAACAGCGGGCAGCCCATCGACCTGGGCTATACCGCGGTCAGCACCTATTTCCTGGTGCCCTGGTATGGCGCTCCCACCTCGGCCATCTCGCTGCGCCGCCACTGGGCCGAGAACGTGCTGGACCTGCCGCACAGCTTCCGCCGCCATTGGAAGCTTTGCGCGGATGCCTGCGTTGTGCATGGCGCCAGCATCATGGGTGCACGCAAGTACTACCTGCCCACCGGCTGCGTGGAATACCGCACCCACGGCAGCAATGGCTGGTGGGCCACCCGCCAGGACCCCAGCGCGATCTACCGCAACAACCTGCGCAACTACGGCATCGTCCGCCAGTACGCATGGCGGGTGGGCCTGGATGATGGCTGCAGCGTGCAGAGCAAGTACGAGTACCGCACCAAGCCCAACCCCACCCGCAAGGAACGCAAGCGCTATGCGTCCCTGGCGCTGCGTGGCAATGCTCCTTGGTGGAAGCGCTACGAGCGCGCGCTGGGAATCATCATGGGCCATCGCGGCCACAAGGGCTGATGGCGACGGTCCGCCGATGGCGGACCGTCTTGCCTGGCCGCAAGCTTAAATGCGGTGCCGGCGCAGGCGATGCGGAAGATTGTGCAGGAACCAGCGCAGGTTGAGACCTGCGCGATAGCCTTCGCGGGTAACCCAGCCCCACGGTCCGACGGCGGGCTTGGGCCCACGCCCAACCTGGATCGTCGATTCGAAGTCTTCATCGCTGCGCACCACGCCTGGCTTGAGCCCCAGGCATTCCACCCCGTGCAACCACGCCAGATCCATGTAGTCGTCCACCGGCAGGACCCAGCGCCGCGCGTGACGCAGCAGCTTTTCAGCGGCATCCGGGGTCAGGTAGTAACCCAGGGTGCATAGTGGACTGCGCCAATAGCGGTGCAGCACGAAATCACCGAACTGCAGCCAGGGCGTGCTGGGGCGATCACCGGCATGCAGGCGGAAGTAACCCACCTGCGCCGGCAGTTGTGGCAATGCCTGCAACAAATCGACAAACCGCGGCGATAGCTGGATGTCATCCTCCAGCACGATGATCGGTTCACCGCGCTGCACGCAGCGTTGCCACAGCAGGTAGTGGCTGGCCCAACAACCCAGCTCACCGGGCTTGAACGGACGGCCCTTGTTTGCCACCCGTCGACCCTCATCCACATGCGCGAACAGCGGATGGGGCTGGCGGCCGTTGACGGCCTCGAAGAATTCCAGCGTCAGTCCCAATGACACCGCTTGGCACTGCATGGACTCACGACGATCCACCGATGCAGGCAGATTGACGACATACAACGGCGGAGTGGACAGGGGAAGGGACATCAATGGACTCGGTGCAGGGCAACTGGAGCAGGCCAGCATTCTGCTGGCCTGGCCGGACAAGATCATTGCAACAAGGTAAGGCAGGACTGTCAGGAGTCCCCACTCTTGAGTAGCCGCGCATAGAAGAAACCATCGCCGCCCTGTTCGGCCGGCAGGCGCTGACGCGCGCCCGCCTGGTCATGCCCAAACGCGGCCGGTAGCGGCTGCACGCTGGCATCGGGGTGGCGCCGCAGGAAGCCCGCCACCTGCCCGGCGTTCTCCCGCTGCAGGATCGAGCAGGTCGAGTACAGCAGCACACCACCGGGGCGCAGCACCTGCCAAAGCGCATCCAGCAACCGTGCCTGCAGGGCGACCAGCGCATCAATATCCGCCGGGCGCCGATGCAGCAGCACATCGGGCTGGCGGCGAATGATGCCGGTTGCCGAGCAGGGTGCATCCAGCAGCACGGCATCGAAGGGCTGCCCGTCCCACCAGGCAGCCAGATCGGCGGCATCCACCGCCTGCACCGTCGCCTTTGCACCTACACCGGTACGGGCAAAGGTTTCACGGATACGCTGCAGGCGCCGCGCGTCCACGTCCAGGGCCAGCAGCTGCAGCGTGGGATCGCGTTCCAGCAGATGTGCCGATTTGCCGCCCGGCGCTGCACAGGCATCGAGCACCCGCGCACCCACTGCCGGGGCCAGCGCATCGGCCACCTGCTGGGCGGACAGGTCCTGCACCGACACCGCCCCTTGGGCGAACCCCGGCAGACTGCCGACCGGTACCGCCTGTGGCAGTTGCAGCGCGTCGGCGCTGAGCACCTCGCTCACCGCCCCGATACCCGCCTGCGCCAGCAGCTGCGCATAGGCTTCGCGGTCGTGCTGTTGCCGGTTCACCCGCAGCCACAGCGGCGCGGGCTGCAGGCTGTTGGCGATGATGGCTTCGGCCTGCTCCGGCCAATCGTGCCTGACCTGCTGCAGCAACCAGTGCGGCCAGGCATCTTCAGCGCGCGCTTCGGCAAAGCCCTCGCGCTGGGCACGCCGCAGCACAGCGTTGACCAGACCGGCCTGGCGCTCACGCCCCAGCGCACGTGCTGCTTCCACGGTGGCGGACAACGCCGCATGCGCAGGCAGCTGCAGGGCATCAAGCTGGGCGAACCCGGCCATCAGCAAGCCGCGCAGGTCCACGTCACGCGGCCCCAATGGCTTCTGCAGCCAGGTCGCCAGCGCCTGCTCGTAGACAAAACGACGGCGCAGCGCGGCAAAGCAGATCGCCTCCAGCAAAGCGCGATCGCGGCTGTCTTCCAACCGCGGCAGCGCCAAGGCCAACTCCGCCTTCAGCGAGCGCCCCTTGCCCAGCACGGCAGCCAGCACCTTGGCCGCCAGTGCCCGGGTCTGTACGCCCGGCACCTGCGGACTGCCTCCTTTGCCGGCCCAGGGAGAGGTCGTTTTCGCCACCCCTCAGCCCTCGACCCGCAGATCACGGCGGGCGTTGAGATAGTCGGCCGCAGTGATCGCCTTGCCGCCCTCACGCTGCACAACGCGCAAGCGCAATGCGCCTTCCCCGCAGGCGATGTCGATGCCTTCGCGTGAGGCGCCGATCACGGCCCCCGGCGCTTTGCCCAGGTTGTCGGCGATGGCCACCGCGCCGTGGATGCGCACACGTTCCCCCGCCAGGCTGGCCTCGGCCACCGGCCAGGGATTGAAGGCACGCACGGTGCGCGCCAAGGCGGCCGCGTCACGGCTCCAATCCAGACGCGCCTCGGCCTTGTCCAGCTTGTGCGCGTAGGTCACCCCGGCTTCCGGCTGCACCTGCGGCACCGGCTTCAGGCCGGCACGCAACAAGCCCAGGCCGTCGGACAGCACCTGCGCGCCCATCTGCGCCAGACGATCATGCAACTGCCCGCCGGTGTCGGTATCACTGATGGGGGTGTGCTGGCGCAGCAGCACCGGACCGGTGTCCAGGCCCGCCTCCATCTGCATCAGGCAGACGCCGGTTTCGGCATCACCGGCCTCGATCGCGCGCTG
Organism: Stenotrophomonas sp. UBA7606; assembly: GCF_002477705.1. Lineage (NCBI taxonomy): Bacteria > Pseudomonadati > Pseudomonadota > Gammaproteobacteria > Lysobacterales > Lysobacteraceae > Stenotrophomonas > Stenotrophomonas sp. UBA7606. The sequence goes on from NZ_DLJW01000129.1 coordinate 135,190, forward strand.
GATCGGTGCCGCCCCACGCCAACGCGGCAGCAGCGAGGCATGTACGTTCCAGCAGCCGTGGGTGGGGATGGCCAGCACTGCCTTGGGCAGGATCAGGCCATACGCCACCACGATCATCAGGTCCGGCTGCAGATCGCGCAGCTGTTGCTGGGCCTCGGGTGTCTTCAGGGATTCCGGCTGGAACACCGGGATACCCCGTGCGATCGCATCCAGCTTGACCGGTGATGGCATCAGCCCGCGACCACGGCCCGCCGGACGGTCGGGCTGCGTATAGACAGCCACCACTTCATGCTGGCGCGCAGCAGCAGCCAGCGAGGCAACGGCAAATTCCGGGGTACCGGCAAAGATGATTTTCATTGGGTGGGAATTCGCTGTTCGGGATTCGGGATAGGCAAACGCAACCCAACGGCAGCTGCGGCCAATCGCGAATCAAAAAAGGAGCGTGCAGGCAAGGATGCAGGACAGAGCGCCAGGACATCAGGGAGGCGCGGCACAGCCTGTTGCAGCCAATCCCCGGTCCCGACTCCCCGATCCCGCCCTTGAATCAAGCAACGTGCTTGCGCGACTTGGCCAGCTTCTTGCGCACCATCTCGCGCTTCAGCGGCGACAGGTAGTCAATGAACAGCTTGCCATCAAGGTGGTCCATCTCATGCTGCACGCAGGTGGCCAGCAGGCCATCGGCCGCCAGTTCCTGCTGCTTGCCCTCACGGTCGAGGAAGCGCACGACGATGGAATCGGCACGAGTGACATCAGCGTAGATGCCAGGTACCGACAGGCAGCCCTCCTGATAGACACGGCCGCCTTCGCTGGCGCTGGCAATCTGCGGGTTGATGAACACCATCGGCGCGTCACGCTCCTCGCTGACGTCGATGACCATGAAGCGCTTGTGCACGTCGACCTGGCTGGCGGCCAGGCCGATGCCCGGCGCTTCGTACATGGTCTGGAACATGTCGTCGAGCAGTTGCTGGAACGCCGGCGTGGTCACTTCGGCGGCATCAACGAGCGCCGCCTTGGTGCGCAACCGAGGGTCGGGGAATTCGAGAATGGGCAGGAGGGCCATAGCAATACCTGTGGGGATGCCGCTTAAACCGGCAAGATGTCCCAATTCTACCGCTTGCGCTTGCCCGGCGCGCCCATTTCTGCAATATAGTGCGCCAACCTGTTGGGGAATCAGGCAGATCGCAACCATGTTGAAACAAATACGTACGGTCGCCGCCGCGGCGCTGCTGACCGTGACGACCTATGCTGTCGCCGTGGAAATGAACGGTTCGCACCCTGACACCTATGTGGTGCGCAAGGGCGATACGCTGTGGGATATATCGGCACGTTTCCTGAAGAAGCCGTGGCTTTGGCCGGAGATCTGGCAAGCCAACCCGCAGGTGAAGAATCCGCACCTGATCTACCCGGGCGATATCCTGAGCCTGGCCTACCTAGACCGCGTGACCGCCCAGCCCGGCCCACGCCAGGAAGCCCCAATCAATGCCATACCGCTGGCTGATGTCGAACCCTTCCTGAAGAACCTGAACATCGTCGACAGCTTCAAGGAACTGCCGTACGTGGTCGGGCTGGAAGAAGACCGCCTGCGTGCCAGTGCCGGCCAGCTGGCGTATGTCGTGGGCCTGCAGGGCACGCAGCCGGGCCAGCGTTACATGGTTGTGCGGCCGACGGTCAGCTACAGCCAGCCCAAGCCCAGCACCGACCTGGAAGTCCGTGGCAACACGCTGCCGGGCCAGGGCAACCTGTGGAAGGACTACGTTGCCAGCAGTGATCGCAATGAGTTCCTTGGCTACGAACTGGCCCAGGTCAACATCGGCACGGTGACCAAGGTCGGTGCCGACCAAGGCCAGGCCTCGACCCTGCGCCTGGAAGACAGCGGCCGCGAAGTACGCGCCGGTGATCGCCTGGTGCCGGTCCAGGCCCAGCCGTATGACCTGCAGTTCATCCCGCACGCGCCGGCCAGCAACCCGCTGCCGGGCCATATCCGTGTGCTGGCGGTGACCGACACCCTGACCTCGGGTGGCCCGCGTGATGTCATTGCCATCTCCGCAGGTGCACGCGAAGGCATCGACAACGGCACGGTGTTCTCGATCTGGCGCAGCGGCAGCCATGTCAGCGACCGCGTGGGTCGTCGCGACAGCTCGCGTATCGACAGCAGTTTCCACGACGGCGTTGGCCGGGTGGCGCTGCCTGAGGAATATGCCGCCCATGCCATGGTATTCCGTACCTTCGACAAGGTCAGCTATGCGCTGATCATGGAAGGCAACAAGCCGGCCCGCGTGGGCTACGAGCTGAAGCATCCGGACGCACAGTAAGCGTACAAGCCTGATAGACCGTGACAACGGCGCCCGAGGGCGCCGTTGTCATGTTGGCCTGATGCTGCCAAGCCATGACAGCCTCTTCCGAAATGTGGCGAACCGACGCACAGGCCCTGCTGATACTGGTGCTGGCAGGCGGCCCTTTGCTGCCGCTGCGGCAACTGCTGGATCAGCTGGGTGATGCCACGGCGGTGCTGGCAGCCGGTGCCGCCACCTGGCGCGCGGCCGGCTGCGCAGCGGATCAATGCCACGCCCTTGCCCACCCGGACCCGGCAGCCCTGGCACGTGGGCTCAGCTGGCTGGCTGCGCCCGGCCACCAGCTGCTGGGCTGGGCCACCGCCGACTACCCACCTTTGCTGGGCCAGGCCCCCAATCCACCCGTCGCATTGTTCGTGGACGGCAACCCCGGCGTGCTCTGGCAACCCGCCATCGCCGTGGTCGGCAGCCGCAACCCCAGCGCCGGCGGCCGCGATATCGCCCACCATCTGGCCGCTGAGCTGGCCCGCTGCGGCCTGACCGTCGCCAGCGGACTGGCCGCCGGCATCGACGCTGCGGCCCACCGTGCAGCGATGGCCGCAGCAGCGCCGAGCTATGCCGTCATCGGCACCGGACCGGACATCGCCTACCCGCGCCACCACCGCCAACTGCAGGCCGAGCTGGCCGCGCACGGCGCCGTGGTCAGCGAATACGCGCCCGGCACGGTGCCACGCAGCGGCCAGTTCCCCGCACGCAACCGCCTGCTGGCGGCCTTGACCCTGGGGACGGTGGTGGTCGAGGCCGCCGAACGCTCTGGCGCCCTGCTGACCGCACGCCTGGCCAGCGAGGCCGGCCGCGAGGTATTCGCGGTGCCCGGCTCCATCCATAACCCCATGGCCCGCGGTTGCCACCGTCTGATCCGCGACGGTGCCACATTGGTGACACATGCCGACCACATTCTTGAAGGCGTGGCCAATCTGGCTGGCGAACTGGGCAACGCCTTGCAAAACCGCTTGCACACCCCCATCTCGACCGCAGTGACCGGGCCCTCCCCGGTCCCGGACCTGCCGGACCCGGACTACCAGCGATTGTGGGAAGCACTGGGCCATGACCCAACCGGTATGGATTCACTGATCGAGCGCTCTGGATTGACGGCCGCCAAGCTGTCATCCATGCTGCTGCTCATGGAACTGCAAGGGAGCGTGTCGTCCGCACACGGACGCTACAGCCGCACCTGAGGGTTCCTTCACCTCCACAGCGCCGTTGGCGCAGGCCGAGGGGCAATGAAAGAGAGCATCCTGGACGTCCTGCTGTACCTGTTTGAACATTATTTCAGCGAGGATGCCGATCTCATCCGAGACCGCGACTCGCTCCAGAACGGCCTGATCCAGGCCGGTTTCAGTCCCACCGAAATCAGCAAGGCCTTCGACTGGCTCGATGCCTTGGCCGAACAGCGCCCGGCAGTCGCACGGCCCCGCGTTGACGGGCCCGTACGCATTTTTCACGGCCCCGAGCTGGACAAACTGGACGTGGATTGCCGGGGTTTCCTCCTGTTCCTGGAACAGCATGGCATCCTCGACGCCGACCAGCGCGAGCTGGTGCTGGACCGTGCCATGGCCCTGGACCAGGATGAGCTGGACCTGGACGACCTCAAGTGGGTGGTGCTGATGGTGCTGTTCAACCAACCCGGTGCCGAAGCTGCCTACGCCTGGATGGAAACCCAGATGTTCATCGACGAACCCGAACCCCTGCACTGAGCCCACGCGGCATGCAGGGACGCATGAGGAAACCCACGTGAGCCAATGGTTCTACGCCGAAGGCAACCGCGAGCGGCGCGGTCCGCTGCCGTCTGAAAACATCATCGAACTGCACCGCTCCGGACGCATTGATGCCGATACCCTGCTATGGCGGGACGGTGCCGGCGATTGGCGTCCGTTGCGCGATTTTGCAGCCGAACTGGGCATCACCCCGCCTGCTGCCGATACCGATGCCCCGGCAAGCGCCGCCCCCATGCCACCGCCGCTGCAGCAGGTGCCCCGTTACCCTGCTGCGACGGCTCCGCCCAAGCAGGGCCTGTCCGGCTGCGCCATTGCCGCCATCATCGCTGCGGTTGTGGCAGTGATTGGCCTGGCCATTCTGGCAATCCTTGCCGCCATTGCCCTTCCCGCCTACAAGGACTACCAGCAACGTGCCAGGACCAGCATGGTCTACACCCAGCTGCAGCCCCTGAGCTCGGATATTGCCGGCTTCGCCGCCGCCAACGAACGTTGCCCGGTGAACGGCGAAGATGGCTTCGGCAGCCCCGAGAGCTATGCCAGCGGCAACCTCGGCAGCGTGCGCGTTGGCCGCTTCGAGGACGGTCACTGCGGGCTGGAAGCGCAGTTCAACAGCCCCCAGGAACCCGCCCTGCACGGCAAAACCCTCTGGCTCGACTACGATATGCAGGCCGCGACCTGGGAATGCAGCTCGGACGTGGATGACAAATACCTGCCAGCCAACTGCCGCGGCTGATTGCCGAAGGCGAAATTTTTCAGGGGAAACCGATGAGTGAGTGGTACTACGCCGATGCCCAGCGCGAGCGGCATGGCCCGGTCGAAGCCGGGGCGATCCGTGACCTGTTCCGCAAGGGTGAGCTCGACCTGACCACCCTGGTCTGGCGCGAAGGCATGTCGCAATGGCAGCCGCTGTCGGCGGCCGCCGAAGAACTGCAACTGCTGGTGACCGCACCGGCATCGGAAGGCATCGACCTGCGCGCGGATTACACCGCCATCGCCGACGGCAGCGCGGTGGCAGCTGCCGCGGCCGCGGCCGCTGATCGCCAGGCCTCGCCGTATGCCGCGCCCGGCACGGTAAGCCACGACTACAGCAACGTGGTGCACGGCGGCGAAGTGGTCCATGCCGGGCTGTGGCGTCGTTTTGCCGCCTCCATCATCGACAGCTTCGTCACCGGCATCCTGAGCTATGCGCTGCTGATCCCGCTGATGCTGGTGATGGGCGTGAGCATGGCCTCGCTGTCCGGTTCGGACGTCGCCAGCGCCGGCGTGATGGTCACCTTCTACACCCTCAACTACGCCATCAGCATTCTGGTACCGGCGGTCTATTTCGGCTGGATGTATTCCACCAGCAACATGGCCAGCCTCGGCAAGATGGCGGTCGGCATCAAGGTGGTACGCGGCAATGGCGAAGGCCTGACCTTCTGGCGCGGGTTCCTGCGCTATATCGCCCTGGTCCTGTTCACCGTGGTCACCTGTGGCCTGGGCGTGCTGATTTCCGGCCTGATGGTGGCCTTCACCCAGCGCAAGCAGGGTGTCCACGACATGGTCTGCGACACCCTGGTAGTGGACAAGTGGGCCTTCACCGACAACCCGGAGTGGCAGCAGCGCGGCTTGGGCACGGTCACCATCGTGGTGCTGTCGATCTTTGGTCTGCTGGCCCTGCTGGGCATCGTGGCGGTGCTGGCGGTGGTCGGTATCGCCTCGTCCAACTTCAACTGAAACGCCCGGGTGGCTTGACAGCGGCCACCCCGGCATGATTCCTCTAAATAAGGAACCAAGCTGAACGCCCGGGCCGCAACCCGGGCGTCGGCTTATGCACAACCCCCACATCGGCTTCACTATCGTCCCGGTTTAAGCCACCCTAGCGCCCCCCCACGGGCGTTCCGCCCCAAGAATGTACTGACATGCCCAAGCACCTGCTCATCGTCGAATCACCGGCCAAGGCCAAGACGATCAATAAATACCTCGGCAAGGACTACACGGTCCTGGCCTCGTATGGGCATGTGCGCGATCTGGTTCCCAAGGAAGGCGCGGTCGACCCCGAGAACGGGTTCGCCATGCGCTATGACCTGATCGAAAAGAACGAGAAGCACGTCGAAGCCATCGCCAAAGCCGCAAAGGGCGCCGATGACATCCTGCTGGCGACCGACCCGGATCGCGAGGGTGAGGCCATCAGCTGGCATATCGCCGAGATCCTGAAGCAACGCGGCCTGTCCGACGGCAAGCCAATGCAGCGCGTGGTGTTCACCGAAATCACCCCGCGTGCGATCAAGGAAGCCATTGCCCAGCCGCGCGAGATCGCCTCGGACCTGGTCGATGCCCAGCAGGCACGCCGCGCGCTGGACTACCTGGTCGGCTTCAACCTGTCGCCGGTACTGTGGCGCAAGGTGCAGCGCGGCCTGTCCGCCGGCCGCGTGCAGAGCCCGGCACTGCGCATGATCGTCGAGCGCGAGGAAGAGATTGAAGCCTTCATCTCGCGCGAGTACTGGAGCATCGAAGCCGCCTGTGCGCATCCTTCGCAGCACTTCAATGCCCGCCTGATCAAGCTGGATGGGCAGAAATTCGAGCAGTTCACCGTCACCGACGGCGACACTGCCGAGGCAGCACGCCTGCGCATCCAGCAGGCCGCGCAGGGCGCACTGCATGTCACCGATGTGGCCAGCAAGGAGCGCAAGCGCCGCCCCGCCGCGCCGTTCACCACCTCCACCCTGCAGCAGGAAGCCTCGCGCAAGCTCGGCTTCACCACCCGCAAGACCATGCAGGTGGCGCAAAAACTGTACGAAGGCGTGGCGATCGGCGATGAAGGCACGGTCGGCCTGATCTCGTACATGCGTACCGACTCGGTGAGCCTGTCGCAGGACGCACTGGCCGAGATCCGCGACGTGATCGCACGCGACTACGGCATCAGCGCGCTGCCGGACAAGCCCAACACCTACACCACCAAATCCAAGAACGCCCAGGAAGCCCACGAAGCCGTGCGCCCGACCTCGGCGTTGCGCACCCCGGCCCAGGTGGGCAAGTACCTGACCGACGACGAGCGCAAGCTTTACGAACTGATCTGGAAGCGCGCCGTTGCCTGCCAGATGATCCCGGCCACCTTGAACACCGTCAGCGTCGATCTGTCGGCCGGCAGCGAGCACGTGTTCCGCGCCAGCGGCACCACTGTGGTGGTGCCCGGCTTCCTGGCCGTGTACGAGGAAGGCAAGGACAGCAAGAGTGCCGAGGATGAGGACGAGGGCCGCAAGCTGCCGCTGATGAAGCCCGGCGACCGCGTGCCGCTGGACCGCATCCTGGCCGAGCAGCACTTCACCCAGCCGCCACCGCGCTACACCGAAGCGGCGCTGGTCAAGGCGCTGGAAGAGTACGGCATCGGCCGTCCGTCGACCTACGCCTCGATCATCCAGACCCTGCTGTTCCGCAAGTACACCGAGATGGAAGGCCGCAGCTTCAAGCCCACCGACGTCGGCCGCGCGGTCAGCAAGTTCCTGTCCAGCCACTTCACCCAGTACGTCGACTACGACTTCACCGCCAGGCTCGAGGACGAGCTGGATGCGGTGTCGCGCGGCGAGGAAGAGTGGGTGCCACTGATGGAGCGCTTCTGGGGCCCGTTCAAGGAACTGGTCACCGACAAAAGCGAATCGCTGGACCGCACCGATGCCGGCAGCGCGCGCGTGCTGGGCCCGGACCCGGTCAGCGGCAAGGACGTCACCGCCCGTATCGGCCGCTTCGGCCCGATGGTGCAGATCGGCACCGTCGATGACGAGGAGAAGCCCAAGTTCGCCTCGCTGCAGCCGGGCCAGAGCATCTATTCGATCTCGCTGGACGAAGCACTGAAGCTGTTCGACATGCCGCGCAAGCTCGGCGCCGACGCCAATGGCGAGGAAGTCACCGTCGGCATCGGCCGCTTCGGCCCGTTCGCCAAGCGCGGCAGCACCTATGCCTCGCTGACCAAGGAAGACGACCCCTACAAGATCGACCTGGCCCGCGCCATCTTCCTGGTCGAGCAGAAGGAAGAGATTGCCCGCAACCGCATCATCAAGGAGTTCGAAGGCTCGGACATCCAGGTGTTGAACGGCCGCTTTGGCCCCTATATCAGCGACGGCAAGATGAACGGCAAGATCCCCAAGGATCGCGAGCCGGCCTCGCTGACCCTGGCCGAGGCCGAGCAGTTCATGGCCGAGACTGGCAAGCCGGTACGCAAGGGATTTGGCGCCAAGAAGGCCGCCAAGAAGACCGCAGTGAAGAAGGAAGCGGCACCGAAGAAGGCCGCCGCGAAGAAGGCGCCGGCCAAAAAGGCGGCCACCAAGAAAGCCGCGACCAAAAAGACCGCTGCCAAGAAAGCCACCAAGAAGACCGTCGCCAAGAAGGCCGTGAAGACGTCGGCCGCGGACGACGCACCGCCGTTCTGACCCGCGTTTCCTTCTCCCTCCGGGAGAAGGTGCCCGAAGAGCCTGCCCCCGCGAAGGCGGGAGGACGGAAGAGGGTCGGCTCTGTGATGCTGCACTTCCTTCTCCCCCTGGGAGAAGGTGCCCGAAGAGCCCGCCCCCGCGATGGCGGGGGGCGGAAGAGGGTTGGCTACACTCCGGGAACAGGCCAAAAGGTCTTGCTCCAAGGCAGCCAACCGATCCCTCTATCCCCCTGCCCCTCCAACAGGCGGATAATCAGCAGCACCCGCAGCAGGCCGCCCACCGGGCGGCCTTTTGCGTCCCGTTTCGCGGGCTGCTGCGTAGCAAACGCAGCAGCCCACCACTGGTGCTGACCATGCTCGAACTCGACCTGCACAGCGTCGTCCCGGCCCTTCAAGCCGGCGGCGTGATCGCCTACCCGACCGAAGCGGTCTGGGGCCTGGGCTGTGATCCTTCCAACGAAACCGCAGTGATGAAGCTGCTGGCGCTGAAACAGCGCCCGGTCGAGAAAGGCATGATCCTGATCGCCGCCAGCCCGGCGCAGTTGGAAGGCTGGGTGCAGTTGGATGCCCTGCCCGCCGGTCGCCGGCAAGCGGTGCTGGAAAGCTGGCCAGGCGCCAACACCTGGATCGTCCCAGCCGGCCCGCGTGCCCCACGCTGGATCACCGGCGAGCACACCGGCATCGCCGTCCGGGTCACTGCCCATCCGCTGGTACAGGGCCTGTGCAAGGCCTGGGGCGGCCCGCTGGTATCAACCAGTGCCAACCTCGCCGGTGAGCCACCAGCACGCTCCCGCGAGCAGCTGGACCCTGCCCTGCTTGCCCTGCTGGATGGTCTTCTGGACGGTGCCACCGGCGGCCTGGCCCAGCCCACCCGCATTCGGGTGGCCGCCACTGGCGAAGTCCTGCGCGACTGAACAATCGTGCATGGGCTTCACCTGTAGAGCCGAGCCATGCTCGGCAAGGGCATTCACCGGTACAGCCTCAGCCGAGCATGGCTCGGCGCTACAGGGCGCTTCCAGCAATGCCTGAAAAGCCCCCTCCCAACCCTCCCCT
>NZ_DLJW01000022.1:0-57918 GCF_002477705.1 Stenotrophomonas sp. UBA7606
CAGCAGCTTGTCCTCGGCATAGTCGCTCAGCGCCTGCCAACCCTTGGCCGAGCTCATCAGATCCTCGGCCTTGAGCAGGCGCTGCTGCTCCGGCAACCAGACAAAGCGGGCGACCAGCGGCTGACCGTGGGCGCCACCGGTATAGCTGCTGCCATCGGCCGATACCGCAACCACGGCCGGGGTGTCGGCCAGCATGTCGTAGGCCAGGGACAGTTCGTAGGGGGCCGTCGGCTTGTCGTTGCCGAGCTCGCTCACGGCCTTCAGCAGTTCGGCTTTGGCGTGCTCCGAATAGCTGGCCAGCTCACTGGCTAGGCCCGGGTATTTGGACGCAGCCGGCGGATAGCTGATGCCAATGATGTAGCTGGGGGTGTTTTCGATGACGTCCTTCAATTCCACGGCAGTTGGGGCAGCCGTCGTCGTGGCCGGCGCTTCCACCCCGGCTTGCGGCGGCGTCACCGGCGCAGCCTGCTGCTCCTGCTTGCATCCTGCCAACGCCGCCAGCAATACCGCCGTGGCCAACGATCCCTGTGCAAACCTGTTCATGCCCTGTCATTCCTCGAAAGATCCGGCCGCCCGACTGGGCATGGCCATGTCAGTGGGATTATCCCAGCAGGTCCGTGTATTCGCCATGACGTTGCAGGAAGGCCGCGGCATAGCTGCAGGCCGGTAGTACCTTCCAGCCTGCAGCGCGCGCGTGGTCCAGCGCGAAGCGGGTGATCTGCCCGGCCACACCGCGTCCGCCGATGGCCTGTGGCACGCCGGTATGGGTGATGACCATCACGCCGTCCTGCAGTTCGTAGTCCAGCACCGCCAAGTGTCCGTCAACGCGCATCTCGAAACGATGGGCGGCGGCATTGTGGTGGATCGTGGGCGTATTGGTATCGGCGGCAGACATGAACGCTCCAGGGCGAAGGGACAAGCCAGGTTGATGAGGAAGATGTGATGACGCTGCCCGGCCACCCTTGCGCCGCAGTGCGTCACATTTCGACCTTACCCCCGCCGGTGGATCGGAATCAAACCCGGAACTGCGTCATATTTTCTGGCATGGCCCTTGCTTTGTCCCCTGTAAGCGACAAAGGAACGCGAGCCATGACCTACCTGGATCACCCCATCCCGACCGACGACCACGACGCCACCCTTCTGGAAGGCCTGTTCCAGCTGAGCGTGTCGGGCGAAACCAGCAACTGGCAGTTCGAGAAGATCGAAAGCGAAGTCTATTCGCGTCTGCTGGCGGCCTACGCCGCCTGAGTTGACGCCCCCGGTCCAACAGCGGCGGCTGACAGCCGCTGCGGCAAGCCGGAGTGGCCGTGGCGCACCCGGCGCCACGGCGGGGCCGCCTCAGCGGCCGAAGCTGGGATTCATCAGGGCCTGCAGGAAGTGCTGCAGCAAACCCGGCTCCATCAGCAACATGAACATCACCCCGTAGGCGGCACCGGCCAGGTGCGCGCTGTGGTTGACGTTGTCACCGCCCTTCTTGTCCATCCAGATGCTGTAGCCAACATAGAAGACGGCATAGAGGATGGCCGGGGCCGGGATGAAGAACACGAAGATCAACGACCACGGCGACACCAGGATGAAGGCGAACAGCACCGCCGACACCGCACCGGACGCCCCCAGGCTCAGGTAGTTCGGGTTCTTCTGGTTCTTCAGGTAGGTGGGCAGGATCGACACCACCAGCGCCGACAGATAGAACAACAGGTACACCCACCAGTGACCGGTGATGCTGGTCATCAGCTTCTCCACCAGCCGGCCGAAGAAGAACAGGGTGATCATGTTGAACAGCAGGTGCGGGAAATCGGCGTGGATGAAGCCGTAGGTCACCAGCCGGTCGTACTGCTTGTGGCGGTCAACCGCTGGCGGCCACAGCACCAGCCGGTCCGCCAGCTTGCGGTCCTTGAAGGCCAGCCACGACACCAGCGCGGTGACGCCGATAAGAACAAACGTAATCATTCCCTGCATGCTCAGGCTGCCCGGTAGTTGTCGACGACTTTATATCGCCGCGCATACATACCGAAAGCCAGCGCCGCCAACAAGGCGAACCCGGCAAAGAAGAACATCTGGAAGGCGGTGACGCTCAGGCCGGTGGTGGCAATGCTGCCGGTCACCGCGTCGTTGCGCACCGCGAAGTTGGCCAGCAGCACCCACAGGTTGCCAATGGTCGTGGTCAGGTTCCAGAAGCTCATCACCACGCCCTTCATCGACTGCGGTGCCTGGCTGTAGGCAAACTCAAGGCCCGTCGCCGACACCAGCACCTCACCCAGGGTGAGCAGCGCATACGGCAGTACCTGCCAGACGATGGACATCGGCTCGCCACCGTCCATCACCACCTGGATGCCGCCAATCACAATCCAGGCCAGGCCGCTGAACGCAATGCCGGCGGTCATGCGCCGCAGCGCGGTGGGTTCCCACCCCATCCTGGCCAGCAGCGGATACAGCACCAGGTTGTTGAACGGGATAAGGATCATCACCAGCGCCGGGTTGAGCGCCTGCATTTGCGAGGCGACGAACCAGGCCGGCTTGGTCATTTCCTCACCCTGGATCACCCAGGTGGAGGCCTTCTGGTCGAACAGCGAATGGAAAGGGGTGACCAGGGCAAAGATCACCAGCACCCGCAGCACGCTGCGCACGCCATTGACGGCCGCATCCGGGTGCACGCCACGGGCGCGCTCCAGCTGCAGCCAGGCACCGCCGCCGACACCGGCAATCACCACCACCAGCGCGATACAGGCGGCGATCACGAAGCCAAGCACCGGCGTCATCGCCAGCGACACTACTGCTGCCAGCAGGCCCAGCCCGGCCAGCACCAGACCCGGACGGCCCTGCCCGTCCCTGCGCGCGAACAACGCGGTACGGATCACCTTGCCGAACGAGTCCGGGTCTTCGGCCATCTGCGGCTTCACCAGCACGTACTTCTTGCGGCCCAGCCAGAACACGAAGGTGGCAATGAACATCAGCAGGCCGGGGATACCGAACGCCACAGACGGGCCGTAGTTCTTCAGGAACAGCGGCATGGTCAGCGAGGCGAACAGCGAGCCGAAATTGATGATCCAGTAGAAGGCATCGAACACCTTCTTGGCCAGGTGCTTGTTGCTCTGGTCGAACTGGTCGCCAACAAAGGACGCGACCAGTGGCTTGATGCCACCGGCACCAAAGGCGATCAGGCCAAGGCCGGCAAAGAAACCCATGCGGTTGTCTTCAAACACCGCCAGGAAAGCATGCCCAAGGCAGTAAACCAGGCTGAACCACAGAATGGTGTTGTACTTGCCGAAGAAGCGATCCGCGATCCAGCCACCCAGCAGCGGGAAGAAGTACACACCGATCATGAAGGTGTGCATCAGGTCCTTGGCCGCCAATGCCCGCTCACCCGAATCCAGGATGTGCTGCAGCAGGGTCGAGGTGATCAGGAACTGCACCAGGATGTTGCGCATCCCGTAGAAGCTGAACCGCTCACAGCCCTCGTTGCCGATGATGTAGGGGATCTGGCGGGGCATCCGCCCCTTGGGCGCGGGCGGGGCTGCTACGTGGCTGGTCGTCATCTGCGGGCGATCCGAAAATACAAAGGTTGCAAGCGTAACCCATCATGTCGGCTTCACGGCAGCACATTGGCCAGAAAAACCTTACACATCAACAAGAGATAACCTGAGCCAAGCACGTCCACGAATCTTAGACAGTTCTCGGAATAGGATTAACCGAATTCTTATGGGCCGTGGCGATGTTGCGTTTGGGCTGTTTTGGGCTGCTGGTTCTTTCCTTCGCTGCGATGGCGGAGCCGCCGGCACCGGTGCTGAAGATCGCGAACCTGCGCCTGCCTGCCGCCGGTGAGGCCTGGGCGGGCAGCCGCGACCGCATCGCCGAACTGGTGCAGCAACTGCGCCCGGACGTGATCGTGGTACAGGACGTTAGCCAGGCCAGCGATGCCGGCAATTCCGCCTGCTGGCTGGGCACCCGCCTGCGCTACAGCTGCGACTTCATCAGCGCCGAGCGTCCCAGCCAGCCGCTGCGCCGTGGCAATGCGGTGCTTACCCGTCTCACCACATTGGAAGACGGCATCACCCTGCTGCATGGTGACCAGACCCCCTCGGCCGCTGGCATGCAACGCCTGCAACTGCAACGCGCGCGCCTGAACGTTTACGCCGCCAGCATGCGTCCGGGCGAAAACACCAGCGTGGTACGAGGCCACCAGGCCGCCGATCTGCGTGCCTGGATGGATGCCACCAGCCAGACCCTGCCCTCGCTGGTGGTGGGTGATTTCGCCGCCTCCACCGAGGAGCTGGTACGCCAGCTGCCTGGTTTCCAGCCGGCCCGGCGCAACCCCAGCATGCGCCGCGCGGACGGACGCCCCCAAAACCCTGACGAGCACGGCCTGGACGTGCTTTACCAGGTCCGCAGCTTTGCCGACATCACCCAGCAGAGTATTGAGCTGGCGGGCACGGAAAGTGATGCCCCGCCGCTGCGGCTGGGCATGATGGCAACCCTGCGGGTGACCCGGATCGTGCCGGAACCGGCGCAACCAGACACCGAGCCGGGACTGCTCTAGAACCCGAGCCTTCCCTGCACCTGCAGTGCAAGGGCGAAGCAATGCCCTTCCTTTGGCGCAGTCAAGGGGAGGGTTGGAAGGGGTGTCCTTGATCTTCACTGTGACCCGAGCAGAAGCCAGCATCAAGAACCCAAGCCCCCCTCCCCAACCCTCCCCTGCACCTGCGGTGCAAGGGAGGGAGCAATGCCCTTCCTTTGAAGCAGCCAAGGGGAGGGTTGGAAGGGGTGCCGTTGATCTTCGCTGTAGCCCGAGCAGAAGCCAGCATCAAGAACCGAAGCACACCTCCCCAGTCCTCCCCTGCACCTGCGATATGCAAGGGAGGGAGCAAAGCCCTCCCTTTGGCGCAGCCAAGGGGAGGGTTGGGAGGGGTGCCGTTGATCTTCGCGGTAGCCCGGGCAGAAGCCAGCATCAGGAACCGAAGCACCACTCCCCAGCCCTCCCCTGCACCTGCGATGCAAGGGAGAGAGCGCCATCGCGTTGCCAGACACAAAAAAGGCCGGACAATGCCCGGCCTTCCTTTGTCCGAGGCGGCCGCCAATGACGGCCGCTCACGGGAATCAGGCAATTGCTTCCTGATAACGGCGCTCGACTTCGTTCCAGTCGACCACGTTGAAGAACGCGCCGATGTACTCCGGGCGACGGTTCTGGTACTTCAGGTAATAGGCGTGCTCCCACACGTCCAGCGCCAGGATCGGAGTGTTGCCGTCCATCAGCGGGCTGTCCTGGTTGGCCGACGATTCAACGACAACCTTCTTGTCCGGGGTGACGCTCAGCCATGCCCAGCCGCTGCCGAAACGGGTCAGCGCAGCCTTGGTGAAGGCTTCCTTGAACTTCTCGAAGCCGCCCAGCTGCGACTCGATGGCCTTGCCCACGTCACCGACCGGCTGGCCGCCGCCGTTGGGCGACATCACCGTCCAGAACAGCGAGTGGTTGGCATGGCCGCCACCGTTGTTGCGCACCGGACCCTGCAGGTTCTCCGGCAGCGACTTGGTCTTCTTGACCAGCTCTTCCACAGGCAGGTCGGCGTACTCGGTGCCTTCCAGCGCCGCATTGACGTTGTTGATGTAGGTCTGGTGGTGCTTGCTGTGATGGATTTCCATCGTGGCCGCGTCGATATGCGGCTCGAGGGCGTCGTAAGCGTAGGGCAGCTTGGGCAGGGTGTAGGCCATGAAGGATCTCCTTTAGATACCTGATATTGCATCCGGCCGAAAAACCGGACGCTGCGGTATGAATGGTAGGGACGAACCATCAACTTACCAAGGGTGATGTAAAGGAAACTTTGTCCCGCCATCGGTCCAGCGACGGAATCACCTGCAATTGTGCCGCTGTTGTTATTGCACCGTGAAACAACGGCACTGAACCGGCCATTCAACAAACACAAGCCACTGGGCTGATAATCGGGGTCCGTTTCCATGCCCCTGCCGCTGCCAATGCGTAAGCCCTTACTTCTTGTTGTTGCCATCGTCCTGCTGGTTGCGGGCCTGTGGGGAATGCGTGTTGTGCAGCAACCGCCCCCGCCACAATTCGCGCCCTCGCTCACCCAGGGTACGGATGTGGCTGCTGCCCCGGCCGCGCTGCCCGATGCCGGCCGCAAACAAGCAGATCCGTTGCCGGCCTTCCTGCCAGAGGAGGCGCGTCAGACCATCGCCTTGATCCAGCGCGGTGGCCCCTACCCGCACAAGCAGGACGGCAGCGTGTTCGGCAACCGCGAACGCCAGCTCCCGCAGCGCCCACGCGGTTACTACCACGAGTACACCGTCGACACCCCGGGACTGAACCATCGCGGCGTCAAGCGGATCGTTACCGGTGGCGCCCCCCCGGAAGCCTGGTACTACACCGACGACCATTACGACAGCTTCCGCAGCTTTGAAGTACCTGCGGCTGGAGAACGCCATGAGTGACAGCGGTTTCGACATGGGCCTTGAAGATGCCAGCCAGGCAGGCGTCTACGGCGTCGGCGACGGCGACCTGGGTGGCTTGGCAGCGGCTGCGCGTGATGCAGGCCTCAAGGTGCTGCGTATCGATCTTGAAGCTTGCGCCGACAAACGCACCTTGCTGATGCGTATCGGTACGCAACTGGATTTCCCGCCAGGCTGGAGCCGCAACTGGGACGCGTTGTCCGACGCCCTGCGCGATATGTCATGGCTGCCGGCCAACGGCTATGCCCTGCTTTTCAGCCAGGCCGGTGATCTGCGTGGCGCCAGCCCTGCGGACTTCGACACCCTGCTGGATGTCTTGTCCGAAGCCTCAACCCGCTGGGCCGAGGACAAGGTCCCGTTCTGGGCCTTCTTCGAGTTGCCGCATGGTGGTGAGGAAGACGCCGGAGACGAAGAAGAGTGATTCAGCGTGCGGCCTGCAGCCATTGCGCCAGGCCGCCCAGCTGTTGGGCCTGCACCTTGTCCACGATAGGCGCCAATTTGCCGAGGTCGTCCGGCGCATGACCACCGGCGCGGTAGCGCCAACTTACGCGGGTAGCCGGGCCTACCGCCTGCAGCGTCCATTCGGCCACCCCATGCAGGCCCATGCCCTGCATCGGTCCCAAGCCACCAACCATGCGCAGGGTCTTCTCCGGGTCAACGTAGACGACCTGCAGATGTTGGGCCTGCTTTGCCCCGCCGATCTCGCAGAAACAGCCACCGGCACGGGCATCGATGGAGAGCGTGGCCTCCTTGCCCCACCAGCTGTGGTCTTTAGGCCACCATTGGTCGATATCAGCCGTCATCGCCTGCCATACGCGTGCCGGTGAAGCTGCGATCACGACACTGTTTTCAACCGTAAAGCCAGCTGCGCTGGAATCCTTGACCTCTGCCTGGGCAGGCAGCGCGAATGCCGCGACAAGCAACACGAGGGAGGTAAGCGTGCGGCGCATGGTGGTTCCTTCTGGGTACGGCGACATGCTGGGTGTCCTGGGAGCCGGCAAGTCCGTGGCTCGATGCGCAGGGCCCCTCTCCCTGGAGCAGGAAGTTACGCCTGCAACTTCACTACAGGCGAGGAAGCAGGCACCGAAGCCGGCCCCTTCAACTCGATGGTATTGCCATCCGGATCGCGGAAATACAACGACAGTCCATCGCCTTCCGCACCGAAGTTGACTTCGGCCGCCGCCAACGGCGTTGCACCACGCGCGGACAGATACGCAAGCAAGTCTGCTTCATCGAAGGGTTCGATGCGCAGACACAGATGATCGAGGTTGCGCGCCTCCGGCCCGGGACCGGCGCCACCGCGTGCACCCAAGGCCCCATCAAGACTGATCAGGTCGATCATCGATGCGCCCGCGCGCAGATGCACCAGGCCCAGATGCTCGCGCCGCCGCACCACCTCGCAGCCCAGCACGGTCGAATAGAACGCGATGCTGCGCTCCAGGTCACGTACCCGGAACACCACATGATCGATACGCTCAAGTTTGAAGGGTCTTTGCATCATCGCCTCGCAGCATCCATGGATACCATCCTGCCGCCCCGTTGCGGGACGGCAGGTGAAGCAACGCCCTGACCCTTACAGATGGCTCAGGCGTCCAGTTCCTGCCAGCGTGCGTAGGCGGCATCCAGCTCGGCCTGCACCTTGGTCAACTGCTGGGTATGGGCGGTTACCTCTGCGCTCGACCGGGTATAGAACGAGGGATCGTTCATAGCCGAAGTCAGGCCTTCCACGTCCAGCTCCAGCTTCTCGATCTTCGCCGGCAGCTGCTCCAGCTCGCGCGCATCCTTGAAGCTCAGCTTGCGCTTGTTCGCCGCGGCAGCAACCGGCGCCGGGGCGGCTGCAGGGGCCGCCGTTGCAGACGCCTTGGCTACCGCCATCGCCGTCTGCGTTGGCGCCGGGCGCTGGCGCAGCGAGTCGCTGTAACCGCCGATGTAGTCGCCCACCTTGCCCTCGCCTTCCAGCACCAACGTGGAGGTCACCACGTTGTCCAGGAAGTCACGGTCGTGGCTGACCAGCAGCAGCGTGCCGGTGTAGTCGGCCAGCAGCTCTTCGAGCAGCTCCAGGGTTTCCACGTCCAGATCGTTGGTCGGTTCGTCCATCACCAGCAGGTTGGACGGCTGCGCGAACAGCTTGGCCAGCAGCAGGCGGTTGCGTTCACCGCCAGACAGACGGGTGATCGGCGCACGTGCGCGTTCCGGGGTGAACAGGAAGTCCTGCAGATAGGCATGCACGTGCTTGCGCTTGCCATTGAGGTCAATGAAGTCCGCGCCTTCGGCCACGTTCTCGATCGCACTCCAATCCTCGCGCAGGGTGGCACGGTACTGGTCGAAATAGGCGATCTGCAGGTTGGTGCCCTGGCGCACTTCACCACTGTCCGGCTGCAGTTCGCCCAGCAGCAGTTTCAGCAAGGTGGTCTTGCCGCTGCCGTTGGGGCCGATCAGGCCGATGCGGTCACCGCGCAGGATGGTGGTCTCGAAATCCTTGACCATCACCCGCTCGCCGAACGAGAAGGAGATGTTCTTGATGTCGATGACCTTCTTGCCGGAGTTTTCGGCACCGGCCGCTTCCAGCTTGACGTTGCCACCGAGCTCGCGGCGCTGGCTGCGCTCGTTGCGCATCGCCTTGAGCCGGCGCACGCGGCCTTCGTCGCGGGTGCGGCGGGCCTTGATGCCCTGCCGGATCCAGACTTCTTCCTGCGCCAGCAGCTTGTCGAAGCGGGCGTTTTCCTGCGCCTGCGCGTTGAGGCGTTCTTCGCGACGGCGCTCGTAGTTGTCCCAGTCGCCCGGCCAGCTGGTCACCTGACCACGGTCGATTTCGACGATGCGGGTAGCCAGGGCGCGCAGGAAGCGGCGGTCATGGGTGACGAACACCACGCAGCCGTCCCAGCCTTTGAGGAAGGTTTCCAACCAATCGATGGCTTCGATGTCCAGATGGTTGGTCGGCTCGTCAAGCAGCAGCACGTCGGGGCCGGCGACCAGCGCACGCGCCAGCAGCACGCGGCGCTTCATGCCGCCGGACAGACGGCCGAACTCGGCGTCGCCATCCAGGTCGAGCTTGGTCAGGGTTTCCTCGACGCGCTGGTCCAGCCCCCAGCCGTCGGCGGCATCGATCTTGGCCTGCACATTGCCCATGGCCTCACCATCGAAGACCTCGGCATGGCTCAGGCGATGGAACTCGGCCAGCCAGTGGCCAAGCTCGCCCAGGCCGTCGGCGACCACGTCGAACACGCTGCCGGCAGCGCCATGCGGCACTTCCTGCTCCAGCCGGGTGACGCGCACGCCCTGCTGCACGCGCACCTCGCCGTCATCGGGCTTGAGCTCGCCAGCCATCAGCTTCATGAGAGTGGATTTGCCGGCGCCGTTGCGGCCGATCAGGGCGATACGCTCGCCAGTCTCGATCGACAGTTCGGCTTTTTCCAGCAACAACGGGCCGCCGACGCTGTAGTCGACGTTCTGCAAGGTAATCAAAGGCATGGGCCTATTGTACGGGTTAAGCCGCGTCCACCGCTCAATCGTCGTTGAATACGTCCGCCGCCAAGCCCAGCAGCTGGCGCAGGTTGGCCGGCACCCGCTTGCCAGGGTGGCGCACCACCCACAGCTGGCGCTGCAAGGGCGGCAGCGGCGTGTCCAGCACCTGCAGCTTGCCCAGGGTCACCAGATCCGCTACCGCATGCCTGGACAGGCAGGCCAGTCCAAGCCCGGCCACCGCGCCCTGCTTGATGGCCTCGGTACCGCCCAACTGCAGGACCTCGGCAAATCCCTGCAGATGCGGCAGCAGGGCCTGTTCCGCCGCTTCGCGGGTACCCGAACCAGGTTCACGCAGCAGCCAGCGGGCCTGACGCAGCTGCGCCAGATCAGCGCCGTTGCGTAACGCCGCAGCCAAGGGGTGGCGGCTACCAAATACCACCACCAGTTCGTCGCGCTGCCAGGGCGCCACTTCCAGCCCGGGTTCATGGCTGGGGCCCTCGATCAGCCCGATATCCACCTCCAGCCGCTGCACGGCGGTGGTCACCTCGCGGGTGTTGCCGATGGCCAGTTCTATATGGGCGTTGGGGTTGCGCTCCTGCAGGTCGGCGATACGGGACGGCATCAGATAGTTGCCAATGGTGGTACTGGCGCCCACCTGCCACTGCACGGCGGCCCCGGTCTGGCTGTCGGCGCGGAAACGGCGTTCGATGTCGTTCATGCCGGCGAGCAGCGCACGGGCCTGCGGCAGCAGCGCACGGCCATGGCCATTGAGCACCAGCCGACGGCCTACACGGTCAAACAGCGCCAGCCCGAGCAGGCTCTCCAGCTCCCCCAGCGCCGCACTGACCGCCGATTGCGACAGGCCCAACAGCTCACCGGCCGCGGTGGTGGTGCCCGCCTCGGCGATGCCCGAGAAGATCTGCAGCTGGCGCAGCGAAAGATGCATGATCTACCTGAATATCTGGTTGTATTGACCAATATTATCCGTTTTACAGGTAATAACCCGAGGCGCAGCATGGGCCATCTTCTGATAACCCATCGTTATGAACACCTCGACCCAAGGGCTGGCCGCGCCTGCCCCACATCGCCTCCCCGGCCTGCTGTTGACTGCCGCTATCGCCGCCTTGTCGATCTGGCTGGGCACCCTGCCCTGGATGCAGGCCCACGGCATCAGCGCGCTGACCCTGGCCATTGTCATCGGCATCGTACTGGGCAATACGCTCTACCGCGCGCTGGCACCGCGTGCAGCGGCGGGCATTGGCTTCTCCAAGGCCACGCTGCTGCGCGCCGGCATCATCCTGTACGGCCTGCGCCTCACCCTGCAGGACATCGGCCAGGTCGGCACCGCCGGCGTGGTCATCGATGCACTGGTGCTGTGCTCCACCTTCGGCCTGGCCTGGTGGTTGGGCACCAAGGTGCTGGGCATGGACCGCAACTCGGCCTTGCTGATCGGCGCCGGCAGCTCCATCTGCGGTGCCGCTGCGGTGATGGCCGCCGAGCCGGTGGTGAAAGGTCGTGCGGAACAGGTCGCTGTCGCCGTGGCTACAGTGGTGGTGTTTGGCACCGTGGCGATGTTCCTCTACCCCCTGCTGTACCAGTGGGGCGTATCCGCCGGCTGGATGCCACTGGATGAGACAGCATTCGGCGTGTTCACCGGCTCCACCGTGCATGAAGTGGCGCAGGTGGTAGCGGCCGGCCGCGCGATCAGCGAGCCCGCTGCCGATGCGGCGGTCATCACCAAGATGGTGCGGGTGATGATGCTGGCACCGTTCCTGGTCGGGCTGTCGGCGCTGCTGGCACGCGGCCAGGGCCAGGCCCGGGGCGAGCGGTCCAGGATCACCATTCCGTGGTTCGCGTTTGGCTTCATCGCCATGGTCGGCTTCAACTCTTTGCAGCTGCTGCCGGCCAGCCTGGTCAGCCTGCTGGTGGACCTGGACACCGCGCTGCTGGCCATGGCCATGGCCGCACTGGGCCTGACCACCCACGCTTCGGCACTGCGCCAGGCCGGTGCCAAGCCCATGCTGCTTGCGCTGCTGTTGTTTGCCTGGCTGATGGCCGGCGGCATGCTGATCAATCTTGGCATCCGGGCCTTGATGTAAGGCCGCGACCGTTCAACCGGCTGGCGGGTGCTGGCTGCGCCGCCATCCGCTCTTCAACGCCCCGTCGCTTGTACGGGGCAGATCCTTCCCCGGCAAACGAGCGAACGCGGCGCTTGGCAGGCACGACGCGCCGGCTTCTGCGAAAATGCGCCATGACTGACTTCTCTTCCCTGCCGCTGTCGCCGGCACTCGCTCCTGGCATCGACGCGCTGGGCTATACCTCGATGACGCCGGTGCAGGCACTGAGCCTGCCGCCGATCCTGGAAGGCCGTGACGTGATCGCCCAGGCTCCCACCGGCAGCGGCAAGACCGCCGCCTTCGGGCTGGGCCTGCTCAACCGGCTCGACCCCAGCCTGGGCCGCACCCAGGCACTGGTGCTCTGCCCTACCCGCGAACTGGCCGACCAGGTCGGCAAGCAGCTGCGCAAGCTGGCCACCGGCATCCCCAACCTGAAACTGCTGATCCTTACCGGCGGCATGCCGCTGGGCCCGCAGTTGGCCTCGCTGGAGGCGCATGACCCGCAGGTGGTGGTTGGCACCCCCGGCCGCGTGCAGGAACTGGCGCGCAAACGCGCGCTGAATCTGGGCCAGGTCCGCAGCTTTGTCCTGGACGAAGCCGACCGTATGCTCGACATGGGCTTTGAAGAGCCGATCCGCGAGATCGCCGGGCGCACCCACAAGGACCGCCAGAGCCTGTTGTTCTCCGCCACCTTCCCCGACGCCATCCGCGAGCTGGCGCGTGCCCTGCTCAAGGAGCCGGTGGAAGTAACCATCGACGGCCAGACCGAGGCACCGGCGATCCAGCAGCTGTTCTTTGAAACCGAGCCAGCCAACCGCCAGAAGGCGCTGGGCGGACTGCTGCTGAAGTACACCCCGGAATCGGCAGTGGTGTTCTGCAACACCCGCAAGGACGTGGACGAAGTGGCCAACTCGCTGCGCCAGTTCGGTTTCTCCGCGCTGGCGCTGCACGGCGACATGGAGCAGCGCGATCGCGATGAGGTGCTGATGCAGTTCTCCAACCGCAGCTGCAATGTGCTGGTTGCCAGCGACGTGGCCGCGCGCGGACTGGATGTGGAAGACCTGGCTGCCGTGGTCAATTACGAGCTGCCCACAGACATCGACACCTACCAGCACCGCGTCGGCCGCACCGGCCGTGCTGGTCGCAATGGTTTGGCCCTGAGCCTGGTCGCCGGCCGTGAGCGCAGCCGCGCCGAGGCGCTGGAAACCCAGCGGGGCAATCCGCTGAACTGGCAGAAGACGCCGTTGGCAACCGCACGTCCAGCAGAATTGCCGCAGGCGGCGATGACCACCCTGCGCATCGATGGCGGCAAGACCGACAAGCTGCGCGCAGGCGACATCCTGGGCGCACTGACCGGCGATGCGGGCCTGTCGGCCAAGGCGATTGGCAAGATCGACATCTTCCCCACCCGCTCCTACGTGGCTATTGCCCGTGAGCAGGTCGGCAAGGCGTTGGCGCGGCTGGAAGCGGGCAAGATCAAGGGCAAGCGCTTCCGCGTGCGCAAGATGTGAGCACGCTTTGCTGAGCGGATGCTCCGCTGGGGCTTTACCGGTAAAGCCGCTGCCGAGCATGGCTCGGCACTACGGATGGAAGACGGTGCTATTGGCACCGTCTTTTGTTTTAACCGTAGGCGTAGCACGGGTAAGCGCAGCGCACCCCGGGATTTACCGATAAGCCCCTGCCGAGCATTGCCCGGCACTACCGCCGTGGGCGGCAGAGTACGAATACCAGCAGGCTGCTGACCACCAGCAGCGTCAAGGCAGGCCCCGCGCTGACACCGCGATGGATCAGCAACAGGTAGGCGCCAATACACGCCGCCATAAGCGCGGGCAGCCAAACGGCAGATGCCTGCTTTGCTCGCCACGCGCGTATCCCCACCGACATGCTGATCAGCCCACCATAGACAAACGCCCAGCGATCCAGATCCGGCGCGAACTCATAGACGTTGCAGACCACGAACCAGGCGGCCCAACCCGCCATCGCCAGCACCAATGCCAGCAGGCCGAAGCGGCGCATGCTCAGGCAAACACCGCGACGCTCTGGCGGCCACGCATCACCGCCCGCCCCTGCGCATCCCAGACCTGCATGTCCTGCGAGGAATAGCCGTCGGCCGCATGCTGGCTGAGCGAACGCAACAGAAACCATTCGCCCTGTGGCTGTGGCTCAAGCAACTCGAAACTCCAGTTGATCGAACTGATAGGCGCAGGTGCGGTGAAGCTGGTGAACGCCGCCGGCGGCAGCGCATCGGCCATGGCCACCAGGGCCACCGCCGGATCCACGCCGCTGGCGTCGTTGTGCCTGATCCAGGTCAGCAGTTCGGCATGCGTCGCACCTGAAATCGGCCGCGCGCCGCCGGCCGGGCGCATCTGGAAATTGGCGGTGAACGCGGGCGCAAACGGCATCGCCGCCATGTTGAAGTCCGCGTACCCGTCAGGACCATCGGCTTGCGGGCGATCATCGACGTCATGCACCACCGTACTGCTACGTGCACGCCCGAACACCAGCGCCAATCGCGCTGCCAAGCCAGCTTCGGCGCCAACATCCACGGCCATGTTCAGCACCGACTTGCCTTCGCGCAGCACCTGCGGGGCGAAGTCCAAGCGCCCGCTGGCAGGACCAATGAAACTCACCTGCGCCGCACGCAACGGCGGCACATCACCTGACCGTGACGTGATCGCTGCGGCTATGCCCAGCGCACTGAGGATGCCACCGTAAGCCGTACGCCCCTGACGCCAGGTGTCGGGCAGATCCAATCCGGCAGACGGATCAAACGAAGACAGCAGTTCACTCAGGCTCGGCATGGGCGCTCCAGAGACAGCGGAAATCAGTAAACCAGCGTGGCGTGCAACGGCAGCCCCTGTGGCCAGCGTGGACGCCCACCCAGGCCATCGAGCTCCACCAGCACCGCGCCACCCAGCACCTCGGCCTGCAGCTGGCCGGCCAACAGCAATGCCGCCGCCAGCGTGCCGCCGGTAGCCAGCACATCGTCAACCAGGATCACCCGTGTGCCCGGGGCAATGGCACCGGCGCAGACTTCAATACGGTCACTGCCGTATTCCAGCGCGTATTCCTGCTTCAGGGTCGCACCGGGCAACTTGCCGGGTTTGCGCACCGGCACAAAGCCGACACCCAACTCCAGCGCCAGCGCCGCGCCAAGGATGAAACCACGTGCTTCGACGCCGAGCACCGCTTCGACACCGGCATCGCGCCACGGGGCAGCCATGGCGGCGATCGCCGCGCGAAAACCCTCGGCGTCGGCCAACAGCGGCGTGATGTCCTTGAACAGGATGCCGGGCTTGGGGAAGTCGGACACGTCGCGGATCGCGCGGGTCCATTCGGGGTGGGCAGTCGTCATTGTCGTCATTCAGAAATTGGGCAGCTCAGGAGCTGCACGAAAGCATCGAGCAGCCCGCACGCTCACGTGCCCATTCCGGGCGCTTGGCGGCAAACGCCTCACGGCCGGGCTGCTCGTCGTAAGGATGCCGCATCACGTCCAGCAAGTCCGTGATTCCGGCCGGATCGCCTTGTTCGGCACGGTCGATGGCCTGCTGCGCCAACCAGTTGCGCAGCACATATTTTGGATTGGCCGCCTGCATGATGGCCTGGCGCTGTTGTGGCGTTTGTCCGCTTGCCTGGACCCGGGCTGCGTAGCGCTGCAGCCACTGGGTCAACGCCGGCACTACCCGCTCGCGACCTGCCGGCGAATAAAACGCGGCCTCCAGCGTCGCCACCTGCGGCTGGACCAGATCAAGGGAGGCCAGGGCGCGGAACGCCAAGGTCATGTCCATCTCGCCATCCTGCAGCAACTGCTGGAACCGCGTCATCAGCTCGGCATCGCCCTCGCGGAATTCCCCAAGACCCAGCTTGGCGACCAGGTGTGCGCGTTCCTCGGCGGCCTGGGTATCGGCGAACGCATCCAAGCCTGCCTGCAGCGGTGCCACGTCGGCAAACAGGGGCGACAGCGCCTGCGCCAGACGCACCAGATTCCAGTACGCCACCTGCACCTGCGCACCAAAGCGGTAGCGACGACCTTGTGCATCGGTGATGTTGGGCGTCCAGTCCGGATCGTAGTTCTCCACCCAGCCATAGGGACCGTAGTCCAGGCTCAACCCAAGAATGGACATGTTGTCGGTGTTCATCACACCGTGGACGAAGCCCACCCGCATCCAGTGCGCGACCATCACCGCCGTGCGGGTGCAAACCTGCGCGAACCATTCCGTGTACAGGGCCTCACCACTACCGGCGAGCTGCGGATAGTCACGGGCAATGCAGAAATCCACCAGCTGCCGCAGCAAGGCCTGGTCGCCGCGTGAGGCCGGCAGCTCGAAGCTGCCAAAACGGATGAAGGACGGCGCTACCCGGCACACCACCGCACCCGGTTCGGCCTGCGGGTGACCGTCATAGAACATGTCACGCACCACGGCATCACCGGTGGCGACCAGGCTCAATGCGCGCGTGGTCGGAATGCCCAGGTGATGCATTGCCTCCGAGCACACGAACTCGCGGATGGAGGAGCGCAGCACCGCGCGGCCGTCAGCACCACGCGAGTAAGGCGTCGGGCCTGCACCCTTGAGCTGCAGTTCCCAACGCTCGCCACCCACCCGCAACTCGCCCAGCGAGATGGCGCGGCCATCGCCGAGCTGCCCGGCCCAATGGCCAAACTGATGGCCGCCATAATTCGCCGCCCATGGCTGCATGCCTGCATACAGCGCGTTGCCGCCGAACACCTCGACAAAACCCTGCGTGTGCACATCCAGCCCCAGTTTTGCAGCGACTTCCGGGGAGTAGGCCAACAGCCGCGGCGCCGCCACCGGCGTCGGCATCACCGACGACCAGGCAGCACCCAGCACCTCGCGACGGCGCGGGCCAGTCTCGCCATCGCCCGGCAGCTCACGCACGAAGCGGTTGTCAAAGTTGAGATCTGTCGTGTTCATCGATAGGAGGTGGGGGCTGGGCAAGGCCACCGCAAGTTCATTGCTTGCCGCCGACCATGGTCAGCGCCCCGCCGCGCGCTTCGGCGCGCTGGTACGCCGGGCGCTCGCCAATACGCCGCAGGAAATCCTGCAGTCTGGGATAGTCCGCCATGTTGGCGGCACGCGCAGCGGCGGCCTGGACCGGGAAGCTCATCTGGATATCGGCTGCACTGAAGCGCTCACCGGCAAACCAGGGGTGCTCGCCCAGCTCACGTTCCATCCAGCCAAGATGCAGCCGCAACTGCGGGCCGATGAAGGTCTTCATCACCTTGTCGACGATGCCCTTGGCGATGGGCTTGGCAAAGAACGGCATGGGCGCGCTGCGCACCCGGCCAAACACCAGCGCCATCAACAGCGGTGGCATCGCCGAGCCCTCGGCGTAGTGCAGCCAATAGCGATACCGCACGCGCTCGGGCGCCTGCGCAGGCATCGGCTCGGGCGAAAGCAATCGCTGCCCGTCATAGCGATCGGCCAGGTAATCCAGGACCGCCCCGGATTCGGCCAGTACCAGATCCCCATCCTGCAGCACCGGCGACTTGCCCAATGGGTGCACCTGCCGCAGCGCTGTCGGCGCCAGCCAGGTGTCGGGGTCGCGCTTGTAGCAGACCAGTTCGTAGTCCAGCCCTAGTTCTTCGAGCATCCACAGCACGCGGTGCGAGCGCGACTGCTCCAGGTGGTGCACCTTGATCATTGCCTACTCCGCTGAGGTTACCAGCCCGATGCTACCCAGCCGCAGTGAAACCAGGCGTATCCAAGCGCAGACCGCAGCTGACACAACACAAACAAAAACGCCGGAAGCTTTCGCTTCCGGCGTTCCAAGCAACCTTACGGTAGCAAGGGGTCGATTAGACCGCCTGCACCTGGTCAGCCTGCATACCCTTCTGGCCCTGCACGGCGACGAAGGTCACCTTCTGGCCTTCCTGCAGCGACTTGAAGCCGTTGCCCTGGATGGCGCGGAAATGCACGAACAGGTCCGGGCCGCTTTCCGGGGTGATGAAGCCGAAGCCCTTGGCATCGTTGAACCACTTGACAGTGCCGGTCTGACGATCAGACATGTACTAACTCCTGAAACATAAGTTGAAATAATCGCAGCCACCGGAGATCGGGGCCGAGACTGAGTTGCAGGCGTTGGTAAAGCGGATCGATGAGCCGATCAAGAGATCAACTGCATCAGGCCACGATTCACGGTGACCCTTGCAAGCACAGTGGGGCCAACGATACGCGGCTTTGCGCCAAAAAGCGATAAATACCGTATTCAGAAAGTCAGATGAATTCAGGCCCGTCAATAAACCGTCAGTTTTCATACACTTGGCGAATTCTGAACATTCCACGCCGGTATGCCGGCATAGACACGACCTATAGACTGCGCGGATGCAATCACCTGCCAACACCACCGCCACCCGCATCTGGGTGGACGCCGATGCCTGCCCTGTCGTGATCAAGGAGATCCTGTTCCGCGCCGCCGAGCGGGCCCGGGTGGAGACCGTCTTGGTCGCCAACCAATGGCTGCGCACCCCGCCCTCGCGCCATGTCCGCGCCATGCAGGTAGCAGGCGGGCCGGACGTGGCCGATGACGCCATCGCCGAACGGGTGGCCGCGGGCGACCTGGTGGTGACGCAGGACATACCGCTGGCCGCGCGCGTGCTGGAAAAACATGCTGTGGCGCTCAACCCACGTGGCGAGCTGTATACCGCCAACACCATTGCCGAGCGGCTGTCGGTGCGCAATTTCATGGAAGAACTGCGTGGCGCCGGCATCCAGACCGGCGGCCCGGCCACCCTGCATGCCCGCGATCGCCAGGCCTTTGCCGCACAGCTGGACCGCTGGCTGGCGCAGCGCCGCTGATTACAGCTGCAGTTGCCGCTGGCTGTGGAACAGCCGGGGCTGACCGCTGAGCGGATCGACGAAGGCCAGCCGCCGCGCCAGCAGCTGCAGCGGCTGGCTGTAGTCCCCGGGCGCCCGGTTGCGCAACTGCGGGTAGTAGTCATCGCCAATGATCGGTGCCCCCAGGGCCGCCATGTGCACTCGCAACTGGTGCTTGCGGCCACTTACCGGCTCCAGCCGGTAGCGCCACACCGCGCCGATCTGTTCCAGCGCCTCGATCCGGCTCACCGCGTTCGCCTCGCCCTCGCCTTCGGCCATGCGGAAGAACGGCTCGCCGCGCACAAGCCGGCTGCTGCGTGCATGCGGAAACCGCAGCGCGGCCAAGGCCGACGCCAACGCCTCGTAGTGTTTGTCGATGCGCCGTTCGGCGAACAGGCGCTGATAAGCCGCTCGACTGCCGGGATCGCAGGAAAACAGCACCAGCCCGGCCGTCTCCCGATCAATCCGGTGCAGCGGCGCCAGCGCCGGGTTGCCGGTGCGCGCCTGCAGCCGTGCCAGCAAGGTTTCGCGCACATGCCGCCCGGCCGGTGTTACCGGCAGGAAGTGCGGCTTGTCGGCCACCAGCAGATGGGCATCCTGGTACAGCACGGTTTCGCTGAAGGGAATGACCGGCTCGTCGACCACCTCGCGGTAGTACAGGATCTCCCGACCCGCTTGCCAGGGCTGCGACGGCTGCAGCACGGTACCGTCGGCAGCGAGCACGCGGCCACGGTCAAAACGGTCCTGCCACTGCAGGCGCGACACCCCCGGAAAGCGCGCGCACAGTCCATCCAGCAGGCAGGCCCACGGCCCGGGTGCCAACTGCAGGCGGCTGGGTGGCACGGCGGCTTTCACGGCGGAACAGGTCCTGTGCATGGCCAGGCATTATCATGGGCGGTCTTCATCACCGGTATCCCCATGGCTCTCACCGCCACCATCCGCAAGGCCGAGCTGCAGATCAGCGACATGGATCGCGGGTATTACGCGACCCACAACCTGACCCTGGCCCAGCATCCGTCCGAAACCGACGAGCGCCTGATGGTGCGCCTGCTGGCCTTCGCGCTCAATGCCGAAGACCGGCTGGAGTTCGGCAAGGGCCTGAGCAGCGAGGACGACCCGGACCTGCTGGAGCTGGACTATACCGGCGACATCCTGCAATGGATCGACCTGGGCCACCCGGACGAGTCGCGCGTGCGCAAGGCCTGCAACCGCAGCCGCCGCGTGCAGATCATCAACTACGGCGGCAATGCCTCCGATATCTGGTGGCAGAAACAGGGCAAGCACCTGGCCCGCTTCAACAACCTGTCGGTGCTCGACCTGCCGGCCGAGTTTGTCGAGCGCTGGGGCGAGCAGGTACAACGGGCGATGCGCTGGAGCGTGCTGATCCAGGACGGCGAGGTGCAGATCCTCAACGACCAGATCCAGCTGGACGTGATCCCGGCCTGGCGCAAGCCCGCGGCGGAGTAATACGTGACAGGCAAGACCCTCCGCTGCGATGTGCTGGTGGTCGGCGCCGGCGCCGCCGGCCTGATGTGTGCGATCACCGCCGCCCGGCGTGGCCGCATCGTGCAGGTGATCGACCACGCCAACAAACCGGGCAAGAAGATCCTGATGTCCGGTGGTGGCCGCTGCAATTTCACCAACACCGGCACCACCCACGCCAACTTCATCTCCGCCAATCCGCATTTCTGCAAATCGGCCCTGGCCCGCTACAGCCCTGGCGACTTCATCGACATGGTCGAGCGCCACGGCATTGCCTACCACGAGAAGGAACTGGGCCAGCTGTTCTGCGACATCTCCTCCAAGCAGATCGTGCGCATGCTGCTGGACGAATGCAGCGCGGCCGGGGTGCAGCTGCGTACCGACTGTGCCGTCACCGCGGTCGAGCGCGGCGCCGACGGTTTCCGCGTGCAGACCGCGCAGGGCAGCTTCCACAGTGCCTCACTGGTGGTTGCCACCGGCGGCCTGTCCATCCCCAGCATGGGCGCCAGCGGCTTCGGTTACGAACTGGCCAAGCGCTTTGGCCACGAACTGCTGCCAACCCGTGCAGGGCTGGTGCCGCTGACCCTCAGCGGCAAGCATCAGGAGCGTTTTGCCGAGCTCAGTGGCGTGGCCTTGCCGGTGGAAGCGCGCTGCAACGGGCGTAGCTTCCGCAATTCGATGCTGATCACTCACCGCGGCATCAGCGGCCCTGCCATCCTGCAGATCTCGTCTTACTGGCAGCCCGGCGATGACCTGCGGCTGGACCTGCTGCCCGGGCACGACGCACTGGCCTGGCTGCGCCAGATGAAACAGGAACGCGGCGCCTCGGAGCTGCGCACCGTGCTGTCCGAGGTGATGCCCCGCCGCCTGGCGCTGCGCCTGTGCGAGCAATGGCTGAAGGACAAGCCCATGCGCCAGCTCGACGAACCCGAACTCAAGGCAGCGGCCAGCCTGCTTTCCGATTTCCCGCTGGTTGCCAGCGGCACCGAGGGCTACCGCACCGCCGAGGTGACCCTGGGCGGGGTGGATACGCGCAAGGTGTCCTCCTCCACCATGGAGTCGCAACTGGTGCCGGGCCTGCATTTCGTCGGCGAGGTGCTGGATGTCACCGGCTGGCTGGGCGGCTACAACTTCCAATGGGCCTGGGCCTCGGGCCATGCAGCCGGGCTGGCGGCCTGAGCCCTGCGCCGCCTGCGACGGGATTCCGTCACAGGCAAGCGGTTGGCGCATAGACGCCAACGCAGTGCTTCGTGTATTAAACCCCCTGCCCTGGGAGCTTTGAATGCAGAACGCCAAAGACATCACATTGCGCCTGCTGATCGTGGATGACAGCGCCGAGAACGCCGAAGCCATCGTCAGCACCCTGCGTAACAGCGGCATCGCGGTGCGCCCGTTGCGGCCGCAGAGCCCCGACGAGCTGTCGCAGGCACTGGGTGGGCAACCGATCGACCTGGTGCTGGCTGCCAACTCCTATGTCATCCCGCAGGCCCTGCTGACCCAGCAGGTCGCCGCCAGCGGCAAGGACATCCCGATGATCCAGCTGGTCGACACGATCGACGTGCAGTTGCTGATCGATGCGGCGGCCAACGGCATCCGCGCGGTCGCCGTGCGCCAGCAGCCCGATCACCTGCTGTCGGTGCTGCGCAACGAGTGGACGGACCTGCAGGCACGCCGTGGCCTGCGCCGGATCGAAGCGCAGATGCGTGAGACCGAGCGCCGCTGCGACGCGCTGATTTCCTCCTCGCGCGATCCCATCGCCTATGTCCACGAAGGCATGCACATCCGTGCCAACGAGGCCTACCTTGAAATGTTCGGCTTTGATTCCTTCGATGATGTCGAAGGCATCTCGCTACTGGACATGGTGGCGCCGCAGCACGTGGAGGATTTCAAGAACCTGCTCAAGTCGCTGAGCAAGGGCGAGGCACCGCCACCGCAATACGAAGTACACGCACGCAACCAGGACGGCGACACCTTCCCGGCGACGATGGAGTTCACCGCCGCCACCTATGAGGGCGAGTCCTGCTTCCAGGTGGTGTTCCGCCGCCGCGAGGAGTTCGATCCGGAGCTGGCCCGCGAAGTGGAGGAACTGCGCCAGCGCGACCAGGTCACCGGCCTGCTGAACCGTCCCACCTTCATGGTGCACCTTGAAAACGCCGTGGCCCAGGTCAGCCGCAGCGATGGCCAGTACGGCTTCCTGCTGATCGAGCCGGACCACTACGCGCGCCTGCTGCCGGATATCGGCCTGGACTCTGCCGATGCGTTGATTGGTGCCATGGGCCAGCAGCTGGCCCAGGCCATCGGCGACGATGCCCAGTTGGCACGCTTTGGCGAGCACAGCTTCGCCCTGCTCTGCCCCGGCGAATACGCCCACACCGCAGCCATTGCCGAACGCGTGCGCGCAGCCTTTGCCGGACATGTGTTCACCGTCGGCGAACGCTCGGCCACGGTTACCGTCAGCATCGGCGGCGTGCAGGTGGGCGAGAAGATCGCCAGCGTGGGCCAGGTGCTCAACCGCGCCAACGACTGCGCGCGCGCTGCCATCGAACTGGGCGGCAACACGGTCAAGGTGTTCGACCCGGGCGCCGCTGACCGCGTCGAGGAAGAGCGCATCCAGCGCTGGGTGCAGCGCATCCAGCAGGCGGTGGCTGGCGACGGTTTCGAGCTGCGTTTCCGTCCGGTGCTGAACCTGATGGGCGAGCCCATGCAGCTGTACGACACCTCGCTGCTGATGGAGAACAATGGCGAACTGGTCGGCCCGGCCAACTTCCTGCCGATTGCCCAGGACCACGAGCTGATGGCACCGGTCAACCGCTGGGTGGTGGGCAGCGCGATACGCGCGCTGGGCGAGCGCAGCCGCGCGGGCCAGCGCGTCCACCTGATGGTCCGTATCACCCCAGAATCATTCAACGACCCGCAGTTGCTGCAGCTCATCCAGGACGGCCTGCGCGCCGAGGGCGTGGAGGGCGAGCAGCTGTGGTTGCAGGTGTCCGAAGCCAAAGTGTTCACCCACCTGCGCAATGCCCAGCAGTTCCTGGCCAATGTCGCCGCGATGGGCTGCAAGGTCGGGCTGGAACAGTTTGGCTCGGGCCTGGATTCGTTCCAGTTGCTGGCCCACTTCCAACCTGCCTTCCTCAAGCTGGACAGCGCCTTCACCGCCGATCCGGCACAGGCCAAGGAGCAGTTGGAGAAGACCCAGGAGATCACCTCCAAGGCGCAGTCGGCGAACATCCGCACCATCGCCGAGTTCGTCGCCGATGCAGGCACCATGAGCCTGCTGTTCAGCGCTGGTGTCGATTACGTGGAAGGTGATTTCGTTGGCCCGCCTGCAGCCGAAATGAACTTCGAGTTTGGTTGAGGAATGCCGGCCCTGGCGCATTGCGCCAGAAACCGACCTTCACCCCAGCCCCGCCTGCAGGCAGGAGATGCCAGGATCGCGGTTTCGGCACTGTCCGGATTGCCCGCATCCCTCCTGCCTGCAAAACGAGAAGCGTGGTTTGCGGCTCGCCGCGACGGAGCGGACCTGTGCCAGCGCAAGGACCGGCGGCGATTGTGGTGAATTCAGGCTTCCCGCTTGAGACAAACAACAGAAGGCCGCGCAAAGCGCGGCCTTCTCGCAACTACGGAAGCAACAAACTCAGACCTCGACGATGCCCGGGATGGCGACGTCAGGATTCACATCGGCTTCGTAGTCCACACCGTCGATGCCGAAACCGAACAGGCGCAGGAAGTCGGCCTTGTAGCCGGCCAGGTCACTGATCTCGTACAGGTTCTCGTTGGTCACCTGCGGCCACAGTTCCAGCACCTTGCCCTGCACTTCCGGCGCCATTTCCTTGTAGTCGGCACGCAGGCGGCCTTCCTCATCGACCAGCGCCACGCTGCGCCCCTTGCCATCCACCAGCTGCTGGCGGATATGCTCCGCTGCATTGCTGCCGCCCTGCGGGCCGTTGTAGAGGATGTCGTACAGCGTATCGAGCTGCTCGATGCAGCCTTCATGCGTGCCCTGCTCTTTCATCACCTTGAACAGCAGTGACAGGTACAGCGGCATGGTCGGGATTGCCGAGCTGGCCTGGGTCACCACCGCCTTGAGCACCGACACGCGGGCGTCGCCGCCAATGCCGGCCAGCTTGCCGCGGATATCCTTGACCTTGGTGTCCAGATCCTTCTTGGCCGCGCCGATGGAGCCGTTCCAGTAGATCGCCTGGGTGATCTCCTCGCCCACATAGGTGAACGCCGTGGTGGTGGCGCCGGGTGCCAGCACACCGGCTTCGAGCAGCGCATCGATCCACATCTGCCAGTCTTCGCCACCCATCACCTGCACGGTGCCGGCGATTTCCTCGGCCGTCGCCGGCTGCAGGGTGGTTTCGGTCAGCACTTCCTTGTCGGTATCCAGGCCACGCAGGGTGATCGGCGCGCCGATCGGCTTGAGCGTGGAGCTGATGATCTCGCCGGTCTTGGGGTGCTTGCGGCGCGGCGCCGCCAGGCTGTAGACCACCTGGTCCACCTGGCCAAGGTCGGCCTTGATGATCTCGATGACCTTCTGCTTCACCTCGTCGGAGAACGCATCACCATTGACGCTGCGTGCATACAGACCCGCCTGGTGTGCGTACTTCTCGAACGCAGCCGAGTTGTACCAGCCGGCGGTACCCGGCTTGCTCTCGCTGCCAGGGCGCTCGAAAAACACCCCCAGGGTGGCGGCATCGCTGCCGAACGCAGCCTTGATGCGTGCAGCCAGGCCGTAGCCCGTGGACGCACCGAGCACCAGCACCTTCTTCGGACCGTTGGCCAGCTTGGGCTGGGCCTTGATGTAATCGATCTGTTCCTTGACCGCCGCATCGCAACCAGTCGGATGGGTGGTGACGCAGATGAAGCCGCGCACACGCGGTTTGATGACCATGAAAACCTCGGTTGATGAGCCGTAGACAGCGCGGGCACGGTTTGCCGCGCTCAACCGATGGGATCGTAGTGCGCGCCAGCGGTGAAAACAACCGACGCCACCGCATGGAAGCCCCCTGCACAGGCAAAAGAAAAGCCGCGCAAAGCGCGGCTTTCCAGTGGACTGATGCACCGGCCGTCAGGGACGACGGGCCAGTTCCTCCTCATCCTTCGCCTTGGGCAGCAGGTCCTGCTTGCTGACCTTGAACGGACCGATGCTCAACATCGGCACCGCGACAATGATCGAGGAGATGACCACGATGACCGCACCCACCATGTGGGTCTCGGCCAGGCCTTCCATCGACTCGCCGCCATACATGTACAACGCCAGTGCGGACAGGAAGAACAGCACCGCAGTGATCACCGTACGCGACAGCGTCTGGTTGATCGAACGGTTCAGCACTTCCAGCGGCTCCACGCGCAGGCTGCGGAAGTTCTCACGCACGCGGTCGAACACCACGATGATGTCATTGATGGCGAAGCCCATCACCGACAACATACCGGCCAACACGGTCAGGTCGAACTCACGCCCCAGCAGCGACATGTAGGCGATGGTCAGGATCAGGTCGAAGAACGCGGTGATGCTGGCCACGATCGCGAACTTCCACTCGAAGCGGGCCGCGATGTAGATCAGGAAGCCGATCACCATGAACAGGGTCGCGTAGACACCGTTCATGGCCAGTTCCTTGCCGACCTGCGGGCCGACGAACTCACCCGGCTGCACGGTAGCGACATTGTCATCGGCGGTGACCGCCACCCGGACCTTCTCGGCCACCTTCTGCGCGGCATCGGCGGCGTTGTTGTGCTGACCATCCGGCGGCAGGCGGACCATCAGGTCATTGCCGCCACCCACGCTCTGCACCTGGGCGTTCTCGAAACCGGCCTTGGCCAGGCGTTCGCGCACCGTATCGGCATCGATGCTGTTCTCGAAGTGGGTGCGCACCACGGTACCGCCGGTGAACTCCAGCGCGTAGTTGAAGCCCTTGAAACCGATGATGGCGATCGACACCAGCAGCAGCACCACCATGAGTGCGAGCACCGGCTTGCGGTGACGCATGAAGTCGATGTTGGTGTCGTTCGGGACGATGTGAAGTGGAAACAGTTTCATGCAAGGAGTTCCTTGGAAAACCCGCGCAGCAGCTGCGCGGGTTCCTGCTAAGGGTTTTGCGTCAGATGGCCACGGAGGTCAGCTTCTTGCGCTTGGCGTAGATCAGCGTTGCCAGCGCACGCGACACGGTGATCGCGGTGAACATCGAGGCGAAAATACCGATGATCATGGTCAGCGCGAAGCCCTTCAGCGGACCGGTACCGAACGCATACAGCGCCACGCCGACGATCAGGCCGGTGAGGTTGGCGTCCAGGATGGTGCCCGAAGCACGCTCATAACCTTCGGCGATGGCCTTCTTGGGCGGCATGCCCAGGCGCAACTCCTCGCGGATACGTTCGTTGATCAGCACGTTGGCGTCCACCGACAGACCCACCGACAAGGCCAGGCCGGCGAAGCCCGGCAAGGTCATGGTGGCGCCGAACATCGACATCACCGCCACCACGATCAGCAGGTTGAACAGCAGCGCCACCGAGGTGATCGCGCCGAACATGCGGTAGTAGACAGTGAAGAACACCAGGGTGAAGACGAAGGAGAACACCACTGCCTTGACGCCGCGCTCCACGTTCTCCGCACCCAGGCTCGGGCCGATGACGTATTCCTCGACGAAGTCCATCGGCGCGGCCAGCGAACCGGCACGCAGCAGCTTGGCCAGGTTGTCGGCTTCGGTTTTCTCCAGGCCGGTGGTCTGGAAGTTCTTGCCGAACACACCGTTGATGTTGGCCACCGAAATCACTTCTTCCTTGACCCGGAAGCTGCGCTGCTCCTGGCCATTGACCATGGTCACCTGCGGAATGCGCTCGGTATAGACCACGGCCATCGGCTTGTTGACGTTGGCGCTGGTGAAATCAAACATGCGCTGGCCGCCGACACTGTTCAGCGTCACGCTGACGGCCGGCAGGCCGTTCTGGTCGGTGGCTACCGAGGCGGCAACCATCTGGTCACCGGTGACGATGGTGCGCTTGTTGAGCAGCACCGGACGACCGGCGCGGTCGCGGTACAGCTTGGCTTCCGGCGGAATGCGGCCGGTGTCGACGGCATCCTGGGCGTTGCCATCGACGACGGCGCGGTATTCCAGCGTCGCGGTGGCGCCGATCATGCGCTTGGCTTCGGCGGTGTCCTGCACGCCCGGCAGCTCGACCACGATGCGGTCTTCGCCCTGGCGCTGGATGATCGGCTCGGCCACGCCCAGCTCGTTGACGCGGTTACGCAGCGTGGTGAGGTTCTGCTCGATGGCGCCGGAAGCGATCTGGCTCATTTCCGTTGCCGGCACGCTGGCGCTGATGCGCTCGCCGCTCACCGAATAGGTGAAGGTCGGCTGCGCCTTGGCCAGTGCTGCGCGCGCCTTGTCGGCATCGGCGGCATTGGTCAGGGTGGCGACGATGTCGCTCTCACCGCGACGCTCCACCGAACGGTAGGCAATGCGGTTGTCACGCAGCGTGGTGCGTACATCTTCGGTGAAGGCTTCAAAACGCTTGTCCACCGCGGCCTTCTGGTCGACCTGCAGGGCAAAGTGCACGCCGCCGACCAGGTCCAGGCCCAGCACCATCGGCTTGCCGCCAAGGTTGGACAGCCAATCAGGCACGGTAGAGGCCAGGTTCAGGGCGACGGTGTAGTTCTCGCCGGCCTTCTCGCGCAACACCTCGTTGGCGCGCGACTGCGCTTCCAGCGACGACAGGCGGACGATCAGGCTTTCGCCTTCCTTCTCCACCGCCTTGGGGGTGACGCCGGCAGCGGTCAGGTCAGCGCCAAGGCGCTGCTTCAGGGCGTCGTCGATCTGCCCACCGCGATTGGCGGTGATCTGTACCGACGGATCCTTCTGGTAGATGTTGGGCAGCGCGTACAGCGCGCTGACCGCCAGAACGATCAGAATCAGGAAGTACTTCCAGCGAGGAAATTCAAGCATTGCAGGATCCTGCGCGGCGCCCCGGGGACGCCGCGAAATGACGGAAGGGGTTCAGTCTCAGGCAGCGGACTTCAGCGTGCCCTTGGGCAGGACGTTGCCAACCGAGCCCTTCTGCACACGGATGCGGACGTTGTCGGCCACTTCCACGGTGATGAAGTTGTCGCCGATGTCGGTAACCACGCCGGCAATGCCGCCGGAGGTCAGCACTTCGTCACCCTTGGTGATCTTTTCCAGCATCGCCTTGTGTTCCTTCTGGCGCTTCATCTGCGGGCGGATCATCAGGAAGTACATCACCGCGATCAGCGCGATCGGCAGCAGGAAGGTGCCCATGCCGGGGGCCGGCGGGGCAGCCTGGGCAACGGGAAGAATGATGGCCATCAGATTCATTAACTTTTGTCCTTGGTGTTGGGCGGCCCCGAGCAGGCCGGTTGGCCTGCAGCAGTCACCGCGAAACGGGGTCAGCCGTGAAGTATGCCACGCGCCCGGGGGCTAGTCCCGGGCCGTGTGAAGCGCTGCTACTCCCCCGACAACGCCGGGACGCTCAGGCCCCGGGCTGCATAGAAGGACTCGCGGAAGGCCAGGAAGGTTCCCGCCTCGATGGCCGCGCGCATGTCGGCCATCAGTTTTTCGTAATAGAACAGGTTGTGCAGGGTGCCCAGCATCGGCGCCAGCATCTCGTTGCAGCGGTCCAGGTGACGCAGGTAGGAGCGGGTGTAGCCGCCGGTGCAGGCATGGCAGCCGCAGCCCGGCTCGATCGGGCTCATGTCCCGCTCGTACTTGGCGTTACGGATGCGGACCGTGCCGAAGGAGGTGAAATAGTGGCCGTTGCGGGCATTTCGGGTGGGCATGACGCAGTCGAACATGTCCACGCCGCGGGCCACGCCTTCGACCAGGTCTTCCGGCCGGCCCACCCCCATCAGGTAACGCGGACGGTCGGCCGGCAGGATCGGATGCATGTGGTCGAGCATGGCATTGCGCTCGTGCTCGGGCTCCCCCACCGCCAGACCGCCGATGGCATAGCCATCGAAACCGATCTGCTGCAGGCCCTCGGCCGAGCGGCTGCGCAGCTCGGTGTGCACCCCGCCCTGGACGATGCCGAACAGCGCCGCATCGTTGCCCATGGCGTCATGTGCATTGCGGCTGCGCTGGGCCCACCGAAGGCTCAGCTCCATCGACTTGCGCGCGACCGGCTCGGTGGCCGGGTACGGCGTGCATTCGTCGAAAATCATGACGATGTCCGAATCCAGCACCTTCTGGATCTTCATGCTCTCCTCCGGCCCCAGGAACACCCGGGCACCATCGGTCGGCGAGGCGAACGTTACGCCTTCTTCGGTGATCTTGCGGCGATGCGCCAGCGAAAATACCTGGAAACCACCCGAATCGGTCAGGATCGGGCCATTCCACTGACAGAAGCCATGCAGGCCGCCATGGTCGGCGATCACATCCAGACCCGGACGCAGGTACAGATGGAAGGTATTGCCGAGGATGATCTCGGCACCGAGCGCGCGCACCTGTTCGGGCAGCACCCCCTTGACCGAGCCGTAGGTGCCCACCGGCATGAACGCCGGGGTCTGCACGGTTCCGCGCGGGAAGGAGAGCTGACCGCGGCGGGCGCGACCATCGGTGGTCTGGAGCTTGAATTGCAGTCGGGACATGAATGAAGAGCTGTAATGGGGCCGAGTGGGGAGTTGCGGGCGCGTTGGCTGCGGACAGTCTACTTGTGCGAGCTGATCGGCGCTGTTTCAAGGCCGCCGCGCCCTGCCAGCCGGGCCGGCGCCCCCGGCCCTGGCAGGACTAGCTGGCCTGCCCTGCCGCGTCCGGCGCCGCATCCTGCAGCGGGAACAGCAGCATCGCATCGCCATAGCTGAAGAAACGGTACTTTTCTGCGATGGCGTGCGCATAGGCCTGAAAAACACGCTCCTTGCCAGCGAACGCACTGATCATCATCAGCAGGGTGCTTTCCGGCAGGTGGAAGTTGGTGACCATCGCATCGACGCTGCGGATGCGGTAACCCGGGGTGATGAATATCTGGGTTTCTCCGGCGTAGGGATGCAGTTCGCCTTCGCGCATCGCACTCTCCAGCGCTCGCACCACGGTGGTACCGACACCGATCACCCGGCCACCGGCAGCACGGGTGCGTCGCACCTGCTCGACCAGCTCGGCGCCCACATTGAGCCATTCGCGGTGCATCACATGCTGCGACAGATCATCCACGCGCACCGGCTGGAAGGTGCCGGCGCCGACATGCAGGGTGATGTGCCCGAACTGCACGCCACGCTCGCGAAGCTGCGCCAGCAGCGCTTCGTCGAAGTGCAGGCCGGCGGTCGGCGCAGCCACGGCACCGACCTGCTTGGCGAACACCGTCTGGTAGCGCTCGCGGTCATCCACACCGGGCTCACGGTGGATGTAGGGCGGTAGCGGCAAGCGCCCCTCGTGGACCAGCCAGGACTCCAGCGGCTCGGGAATATCGAAACGCAACACATAAAACTCGCCGTCACGGCCCAGCACCTCGGCTTCGCCACCGGCATCAAGCTGAATGCGGCTACCGGCCTTGGGCGACTTGCTGGCACCGATCTGCGCGCGCGCCTGCTGGCCGCCGAGTAGACGCTCGATCAGGATCTCGACGCGGCCGCCACTGGCTTTCTGCCCGAACAGGCGTGCCGGGATGACACGGGTGTCGTTGAACACCAAGAGGTCGCCGGGCTGCAGCAACCCGGCCAGATCGCGCACCTGGCAGTCAACGAAAACAGCCGGCGCCGGCGGAACGAGCAGCAAACGGCTGGCCGAACGCTCGGCCAAAGGGGCCTGGGCGATCAATTCCTCAGGCAGGTCATAGGTGAAATCGGACTTCTTCAAGGCCGGAACTTCGTACGGGGAGCCGGCTATTGTAGCTCTCGCGGGCGGAAGGACTGATTTTTAGGCCGTGGCCGTGGCTCCGACTCCGCTTTATGCCGTCATTCCCGCGAAGGCGGGAATCGCTCTGGCTCTGGCTTTGGCTCCGCTTCGCGCCGTCGTTCCCGCGAAGGCGAGAATCGCCCTGGCTTTGGCGTTGGCTCCACTTCGCGCCGTCATTCCCGCGAAGGCGGGAATCGCCCTGGCTTTGGCTCTCAGTTCGCACGGGTCACGTCAAATCAACAGTTAAAGGCAAAGGCAAAAACAAGAGCGATTCCCGCCTCCGCGGGAATGACGGCTGAAGATCAAGGGCAAAGCAAAACCAAACCCAAAACAGCGTCGATCCAGCGCGGCTGGCCTACCTCAACGCTCAAACTTGGTTGAAAGAATGATCGCGCTGTTGGTCCGCTCCACCCCATCAACAGCGCCAATCGCATCGGTCACCACATCCATCTCACTGACCCCGCCCACCACTACCATCGCAATCAGATCATGGTTGCCGCTGACCGAATGCAGCGAGCGCACCTCTGTGATATCGCGAAGCGCCTTTACCACCGCCGGCATCTTCTTCGGCAGTACGGTGATCAGCACGTGCGCCCGCACTTGGCCCTGCTCGTAGTCCTCATGGGTACGCACCGTATAGCCGGCAATCACCCCCAACTGCTCAAGCCGGTCGATGCGGCTCTGCACCGTGGTCCGGGACAAGCCAAGCCGGCGGGCGATCTGCGCAGTGGAAGCCCGCGCGTCCTCGCGCAATACGGACAAGAGGCGTTCGTCGGCAGGGGAAATATTCACATTGCAAACAAGCTTCGTCGATTCGACGAAATTACCCGAAAATTCGTCGAGATCATAGCTGCCATATGTCCAGAATCTCCAGATAATGGGTATATACAAGAAACTTCTGGAGATGAGCATGACCGTACTCGGCCCCCTCGCCCCGCTTCGCGCGCACACCGGCCAACGCCTGACCCAAGGTCTGGACGACGCCAGCGTTGAACGCCTGGCCGTCGCTCACCCGGACCTGGCCGGCGCCATTGCCGCTGCCGCCAGTGAATACGCCCGCATCAAGGACGAAGCCGCCGACCTGCTGGATCTGGACGAGCACGACCAGATCGCCGCCATGCAGGCCGGTTTCGTCAACTTCTATGCCGACGACGCCGTCGTCCCGTACATCGCCCTTGCCGCCTGCGGCCCGTGGGTGGTCTCGCTCAAGGGCGCCGTGCTGTATGACGCCGGCGGCTACGGCATGCTCGGCTTCGGCCACACCCCCGCCGATGTCATGGCCGCTGCAGCGAAACCGCAGGTGATGGCCAACATCATGACCCCGAGCCTGGCCCAGCGCCGCTTTGTCCAGGCCATGAAGAAAGAGATCGGCCACAGCCGCGACGGCTGTCCGTTCACCCACTTCATGTGTTTGAACTCCGGCTCCGAGGCCGTTGGCCTGGCCGCTCGTATTGCCGACATCAACGCCAAGCTGCAGACCGACCCGGGCGCACCGCATGCCGGTGCCACCATCAAGCGGGTGGTCATCAAGGGCAGCTTCCACGGCCGCACCG
Organism: Stenotrophomonas sp. UBA7606; assembly: GCF_002477705.1. NCBI lineage: Bacteria > Pseudomonadati > Pseudomonadota > Gammaproteobacteria > Lysobacterales > Lysobacteraceae > Stenotrophomonas > Stenotrophomonas sp. UBA7606. The sequence continues at coordinate 32,748 of NZ_DLJW01000022.1, forward strand.
ATCGTCCTGCCCTGTATTCGGACTCCAGTCGCAAGGCCTATGACCAGCACCTGGCCAGCTACCGCGGCGAGAACAGCGTCATCACCGTTGCGCCTTACGACGAAGCGGCAATGCGCAAGGTGTTTGCCGATGCCAAGGCCAACAACTGGTTCATCGAGGCGGTATTCCTGGAGCCGGTGATGGGCGAAGGCGACCCGGGCCGCGCCGTACCGGCCAGCTTCTACAAGCTGGTCCGCGAACTCACCCGCGAGCACCGCAGCCTGCTGCTGATCGACTCCATCCAGGCCGCACTGCGTGCGCACGGCACCCTGTCCTTCGTCGACTACCCGGGCTACGAGACGCTGGATCCGCCGGACATGGAAACCTATTCAAAGGCCTTGAACGGCGCGCAGTTCCCGCTGTCGGTGCTGGCCGTCACCGAGCATGCCGCCAAGCTCTACCGCAAAGGCGTGTATGGCAACACCATGACCACCAACCCGCGCGCGCTGGATGTGGCTGTTGCCACCCTCGCCCGCCTGTCGCCGGAAGTTCGCCAGAACATCCGCCTGCGCGGTGAACAGGCCGTGCAGAAGCTGGAAGCACTCAAGACCAAGCTCGGCGGCCTGATCACCAAGGTGCAGGGCACCGGCCTGCTGTTCTCCTGCGAACTGGCCCCGCAGTTCAAGTGCTACGGCGCCGGCTCCACTGAGGAATGGCTGCGCATGCACGGCGTCAATGTGATCCACGGCGGCGAGAACTCGCTGCGCTTCACCCCGCACTTCGGCATGGATGAAGAAGAACTGGACGTGCTGGTGGACATGGTCGGCCGCGCACTGCAGGAAGGACCGCGCCGCGCGCAGGCGGATGCCGCCTGATTCGATGTAACAGGTAAGCAAAGAGGCGGCCATTGGCCGCCTCTTTCTGTTTGCGGGTCGAAAAGCTGCCCCTCTCCCCTTGCCGGAGAGGGGTTGGGGAGAGGGGCAAGCCTCGTCAACGCATGCCGGTTACCACAAGCGCAGGACCGGGCTGTCCTGCCCAACCTCCAAGCGCCTTGTACACCGCCACCACACTGACATTCACAGAAGCTTCCGCCGCTGCCAATGCATCGTCGGCAGCCAACTGATTGCGCTGTGCATCCAGCAAGGCCAGGAAGTCTTCCGAGCCCTCGCGGTAACGCAGCTGCGCGAGTGATTCGGCCTTGCGTGCCGCCTGCGCCTGCTCGGCCACGATGCCCAGCCGCGCCTGCTGCTTGGCGTAACGGGTGAGCGCGTTCTCGGTATCCTCCAACGCCAACAGCACCGCCTGCTCGTACTCGGCCGCTGCGCCGTCGGCCTGGGCCTTGCTCGCACGCAGACGTGCACGCACGCTGCCAAAATCAAACGCCGCCCAGCTGATCGATGGCGTCAGCGACCAGGCCTTGTTGTTGCCATTGACCAGGCCTGAGGCGTCGCCGCCGAGGAAGCCAACGAAACCACTCAGGCTGATGCGCGGAAATAGATCCGCGGTCGCCACCCCGACGCGCGCGGTGGCTGCCGCCAGACGTCGCTCCGCCATGCGTACATCCGCACGCTGTCGCAGCAGGTTGCTGGTATCGCCCAAGGGCAGTGCCTTGGCAAAAGCCGGCACCGCGCGTGGCTGCAGCACGGCATCCAGCGCGCCGGGGCGCTGCCCGAGCAGCACCGCAAGACGATGCCGAGACTGCACCTCAGACACTTCCAGCAATGGAATGTCCGCCTCTATCGCCTTCAGACGGGCACGACTGCTCTGCACGTCCAGCTCGCTGCCCGCACCCAGCTCCAATCGAGTCTCGGTCAGCCGCTGGGTTTCACGCAGATTGCGCAGCGTGTCGCGCGCAACCGCAATCCGCTTCTGCGAGCCACGCAGTTCGAAATAGTTGCGCGCCACTTCGGCTGCCACCATCACCTGCGCATCGGCCAGATTGTCGCGCTCGGCGCCGAGGTCCGCGCGTGCAGCTTCAGCCGCACGGCGTTGCCTGCCGAACAGATCCAGTTCCCAACCAGCATCGAAGCCAAGCTGATAGGTCTCACTGGAAACGCGTTCGCCACCCAGCAATGGGTCCGGCTGCTTGCGCCGGTCCTGGCTGCCGCCAGCAGTGATGTGCGGCAATTGATCCAGACGCTGCTCGGTGAACACCGCACGTGCAGCGCGTACGCGGGCCATGGCGATCTGCAGATCCAGGTTGTCTCCCAATGCATCGTGCACCAGCCGCCCCAGGACCGGATCATCGAACTGTGCCCACCAACTGGCCACCGGCGGCACATTGGTGAACGCGGCATCTGCCGCGCCCTGCAGGGTCACCGGCTCGACTGGTGCCGCCTTGTAATCCGGACCAACGCTCACGCAGCCGGCCAGCAAGGCGCTGGCCATTGCCGTTACCAGCACGCGCATCACCACGGCAGCACCTCGCCGAGGTAGCTGAAGCTGCCGGTCGGGCCGTCGGCGGCAATCAAGGCCATGCCCACGCTGGAGCGTGCGCCTTCAGCGACATCGATCTCACCTTCGCCACCGTTCATGTCGGTTTTGACGTAACCCGGGTGCACCGCATTGACCTTGATCGGACCTTCGCGCAGCTCATGTGCAAGCTGCACCGTCCAGGCGTTCAGCGCGCTCTTGGAAGCGTTGTAGGCGGGCACCAGGAAACCGTAGATCGAAGAACCTGGCTGCGCATGCAGGGTCAACGAGCCGAGGATGCTGGACACATTGACAATGCGTCCGGCCGGCGCGGTGCGCAGCAAGGGCAGGAACGCAACAGTCACTTCAACCACCGCAAACAGATTGGTATTGAAGGTGCTGCGCCAGGTTTCCAGCGACTGACCACTGGCGCCTGCCTGCAGGTCATCCACCAGCACGCCCGCGTTGTTGACCAGGATATCGAGCTTGCCGTGCTGCTGCGTCACACGCTCAACCGCTACCGCGATACTGTCGGTGTCGTTGACGTCGAGCTGGATGGGCTCCACCGGCAAGCCTGCTGCCTGCAGCTCCTGCGCTCTTGCAGCGGCCGTTTCGTAATTTCGCCCGGCCAGCAGCGTGTGCACGCCAGCGGCGGCCAATTGCCGCACGGTCTCAAGGCCGATGCCGCGGGTGGCACCGGTAACCAGGGCAACTCTGGTGTTCTGGATATTCATTTGCTTTTCCTTGGGGGAATGAATTGATACAAGCCCGATAACATTTCAAACCATCCCTGCCGGTGAGAGCGGCAGGGAACTGCGGGAGGCAGCACATCTGCAGCCTCCCGCAACGCAGCTACACCTGCCATCAATGGTGGATGGTCGGCTCACCATGCTGTACCAGCTTGCCGCCGCCATTACGTGACACGAACTTGCGCAAGGCCACGTAGAACACCGGGGTCAGGAACAGACCGAACAGGGTCACCCCCAACATGCCGGCAAACACGGTGATGCCAGTCACCGAGCGCACCTCGGCACCTGCACCATGCGAAAGCACCAGCGGCACGGTGCCGGCGATGAAGGCGATGGAGGTCATCACGATTGGCCGCAGACGCAGGCGGCAGGCTTCCAGCGCCGCTTCGACGATGCCCTTGCCGCCCATCTCCAGCTCACGGGCGAACTCGACGATCAGGATCGCGTTCTTGCAGGCCAGGCCCATCAGCACCACCAAGCCTACCTGTACGAAAACATTGTTATCACCACCGGTCAGCCATACCCCGAACAAGGCCGACAGCAGCGTCATCGGCACGATCAGGATCACCGCCAGCGGCAATGACCAGCTCTCGTACAGCGCCGCCAGTACCAGGAACGCCAGCAGTATCGCCACCGGGAACACGATGAAGGCCGCCTTGCCCTGCGTTGCCTGCTGGTAGCTCAGGTCGGTCCACTCGGTAACCATGCCGGCGGGCAGCACTTGCCCGGCGATTTCGGTGAGCTTGTTCATGGCCTCGGCCGAAGACAGCAGGCGCGGATCAGCCTCCCCGGCCAGGTCGGCGGCCGGGTAGCCGTTGAAGCGCAACACCGGGTCCGGGCCGTAGGTCTCCTTGATGGTCACCATCGAACCGATCGGCACCATCTCACCGCGGTCATTGCGGGTACGCAGTTTGCCGATGTCCTCCACGCTATCGCGGAACTGGCCATCGGCCTGCGCGATCACCTGCCAGGTGCGGCCGAACTGGTTGAAGTCGTTGACGTAAGCCGAGCCCAGGTAGGTCTGCAGCGTGTCGAACAACTCGGTCAGCTGCACACCCTGCGCCTTGGCCTTGACCCGGTCCACCTCGGCATCGAGCTGCGGCACATTGGCCTGGTAACTGGTGATCGGATAGGCCATGCCCGGTGTCTGCGCCACCGCGCCCTGCATGTTCTGTACTGCATTCTGCAAAGCGCCGTAACCCAGGTTGGCGCGGTCCTCGATGAACAGCTGGTAGCCGTTGCCGTTGCCCAGCCCAAGAATCGGCGGCGGCATCATCGCGAAGGCGAAGCCCTCCTGCAGCCCGGCGATCTTCTGGTTGATCTCGGCATTGATCTGCGCTGCTGTGCGCCCATGACGCTCGTTGAATGGCTTGAGCGGGATGAAGGCCACGCCGGTGTTGGGCGTATTGGTGAACTGCAGTGCATTCAAACCCGGGAACGAAATGGTGTGGGCAACACCCTCGGTTTCCTGCGCGATCTTCGCCACCTTGCGCAGCATTTCATCGGTGCGCGCGATCGATGCGCCTTCCGGCAGCTTCACGCCGGCGATCAGGTACAGCTTGTCCTGGGTGGGAATGAAGCCCGGCGGCACCAGCTTGAAGATCACCCCGGTGCCTACCAGCAACACCGCATAAACCACGAACACCGCGCCACGACGGCCGAGGATACGCGCCACGCCACGCTCATACTTCTCCGAGCTGGTCTTGAAGAAGCGGTTGAAGGGGCGGAACACCCAGCCGAACAGCTTGTCGATCAGCCGGGTGGGTGCGTCCTTGGCCGCGCCATGCGGCTTGAGCAGGCGTGCCGCCAGGGCCGGCGACAAGGTCAGCGAGTTGATCGCCGAGATCACCGTGGAGATCGCAATGGTCACCGCGAACTGCTTGTAGAACTGGCCGGTAACGCCGGACAGGAAGGCCATCGGCACGAACACAGCGCACAACACCAGCGCGATGGCGATGATGGGCCCCGATACCTCCCGCATTGCCTGGTGCGCCGCCGCGGTGGGCGACAGGCCTTCCTCGATGTTGCGCTCGACGTTCTCCACCACCACGATGGCGTCATCGACCACGATGCCGATCGCCAGCACCAGCCCGAACAGGCTCAGCGTGTTGATCGAGAAGCCCAGCAGGTACAGGGCGGCAAAGGTGCCCACCACCGATACCGGCACCGCGATCAGCGGAATGATCGACGCGCGCCAGGTCTGCAGGAACAGGATCACCACCAGCACCACCAGCGCGATGGCTTCCAGCAGGGTCGATACCACCGCCTTGATCGAGTCACGCACGAAGATGGTGGTGTCGTACACCGCCTCGTACTTCACGTCGGCCGGAAAGGCTTTCTGCATTTCATCCATCGTGCCGATGACCGCATCGCGGATTTCCAGCGCATTGGCGCCCGGCGCCTGGAAGATGCCGATGCCCACGGCGTTCTTGCCATCCAGCTGCGAACGCAGCGTGTAGTCACCGGCGCCCAGCTCGATGCGTGCCACGTCGGCCAAGCGCACCACTTCGCCATCATCGCCGCTCTTGAGCACGATGTCGCCAAACTCCTGCTCGCTGCGCAGGCGGCCCTGGGCATTGATCAGGGTCAGGAACTGGCTGTTGGGCATTGGCTCGGCACCGAGCTGGCCGGCCGACACCTGCACGTTCTGCTCGCGCATGGCGCGCACCACATCGCTGGCGGTCAAGCCACGCGAAGCCACGCGGTCCGGGTCCAACCAGGCACGCATGGCATAGTCGCCGCCGCCGAATATCTGCGCGTCGCCCACGCCGGGAATACGCGCCAGCGCATCCTTGACGTGAAGGCGCGCGTAATTGCGCAGGTACAAGGTGTCGTAGCTGCCCTTGGGCGAGGTCAGGTGCACCACCATCAGGAAGGTGGGCGACTGCTTCTGGGTGGTCACGCCCTGCCGGCGCACGTCCTCGGGCAGGCGCGCCTGCGCCTGCGCCACCCGGTTCTGCACCTTCACTGCCGCCTCATCCGGATCGGTACCCGGGCGGAAGGTCACGGTCATCTGCAGCACGCCGTCGGAGCCGGCCACCGACTTGAGATACATCATGCCCTCGACGCCGTTGATGGCCTCTTCCAATGGCGTGGCCACGGTCTCGGCAATCACCTTGGGATTGGCGCCCGGGTAGACGGTGCGCACAACCACCGAGGGCGGCACCACCTCCGGGTACTCACCAATGGGCAGGAACGGAATGGTGACCAGGCCGGCGGCGAAGATCACGATCGACAACACGGCCGCGAAGATCGGCCTGTCGATGAAAAAGCGGGAAAAATCCATGGCAAATCCTTGCAGGTACCGGCGCCGGGCTGCACTGGTCCTGTCCGCACCCGGACGGGCGCAGACAAGGTGGCCGGCAGCCCTGCCGGCAAAGGGATGAAGCGGCTTAGTTGATGCTGCTCACGGCCTGCGTGGCAGCGGCGGCAATGGGTTGCATGGCAACCGGCTTGGCCTGCACCGGCATGCCGGGCATGAACACCTTCTGCACGCCATCGACGATCACCTTGTCGCCCGCCGCCAGCCCCTGCTCGACAATGCGCAGGCCTTCGGCGTTGCGGCCCAGCTGCACGTCACGCCGTTGCGCCTTGTTGTCCTTGTCCAGCACATAGACGTATTTGCGGTCCTGGTCAGTCAGCACCGCCTTGTCGTCCACCAGCACGGCCTGAAACTGGCCGCTGCCCAGCAAGCGCACGCGCGCGAACAGGCCCGGGGTGAACTGACGGCTGGCGTTGTCCAGCAGCGCACGGACGCGGATGGTGCCGGTGCTGCGGGTGATCTGGTTATCCAGGAAATCGACCTTGCCTTCATGCGGAAAGCCTTCCTCGCCACTCAGGCCAACCTTCACCGGCAGGGCCTGGTCACGTTCGCTCGGGCGCTGCCCATCACGCGCCATCTGTGCGTAACGCAGGAAGGTGGATTCGTCGGCATCAAAGTACACATGCACGGTGTCCAGCGACACCAGCGTGGTCAGCACGCTGGCCGCGTCACCGGCGGTGACGAGGTTGCCTGCCGTCACCATCGCCCGCCCGGCACGGCCATCGATGGGCGCGCGCACCTTGGTGAACTCCAGATTGAGCCGTGCGGCGTCCAGCGCAGCCTGTGCCGCCTGCACCTGTGCGCCGGCCTGATCGGCGCTGGCGCGGCGCTGTTCGGCGGTTTCGGCTGCAATGGCCTGCTGCTCGGCCAAACGGCGTGCGCGTTCGGATTCGCTGCGTGCCAGCCCGGCCTGGGTGCGGGCACGGTTCAATTCGGCCTGGGCGCGGTTGAACTCGGCCTGGTAGCTGCGTGCGTCGATGGTGAACAATACATCGCCCTTTTTCACCTCCTGGCCTTCGACATAGTTGACCTTGTCGATATAGCCGGACACCCGCGGGCGCAGCTCGACACTCTGCACGGCCTCCACCCTGCCGCTGAACTCATCCCACTGCGCGACCTGCTTGATCAACACCGGCGCCACACTGACTTCGGGCGCCGGTGGCGCCGCGTTCTCGGCGTGGCCGCCGCTGCAGGCCACCATCAATGCCATGGCCAGGGCCGATACGGCGACGAGTGCGGCACGCCGCAACGGGCTGGTTTGGGAAGTACGTTTCATTTCTTGCTCCTGGGGGAGGTAATCGGAGGAAAGCAGGTCATCACTGCGAACCACGGGGTCGCGTTGTTGGCGGTCCCTGCGCAAACCGGGGCCGCGGCGCCCCGGAAATCGCCAGCGCTTTACTGCTGGCAGGGCCATTACTGTCCCGTCCGCGGAAATTTTTGGCCCACGAGCGGGATAAACCGCCCTGCAAGTTGCAATACGCGGCCCAGCCAGCCGCGCCGGGCCAAGCCCTGCCAGGGTCCGGACAAAACCCGATCTGCATCAGGAAACCGCAATGTATTCAAGCGATTGCAGGACGCACGGGGCGGCAGGGCATTGCGGTAGCTGGGTTCGCGCCGGGGCGCGGGCAAGGCCAGTGGAGAGCGCAGGCGCATGGCGGCTTATCCGTCAGGGGGACAGGCGAACAAGGTAGAGCTCAAATCCATACTTGATTAGTACGAATTCAAGGGAATAATCATCCCGTCGCCGGCACAATCCCGTTGCCGCAAGGGCTTACCCCATGGCCAACGATCTCAATGACACGCTGATCTTCGTCAAAGTCGTCGAGCAAGGCAGTTTCACTGCCGCCGCCCGCCTGCTCGGACAACCCAAAACCACCGTAAGCCGCAAGGTGCAGGAGCTGGAAACCCGCCTGGGCGCACGCCTGCTGCACCGGACCACCCGCCGCCTCGGCCTGACCGAAGCCGGCACCGTCTACTACGAGCACTGCCAACGCATCGCCCGTGAGCTGGACCAGGCCGAAAGTGCGGTCAGCCAGCTGCAGTCCGGCCCGCGCGGATGGTTGCGCTTTACCGTGCCCTACTCGATGGGCACCAGCTGGATCGCGCCCCTGTTGGGCCAGTTCCAGAGCGCCTACCCGGACATCCGGGTGGACATGCACCTGGGCAACGAGACCCTGGACCTGATTGCCGGTGAAGTGGATCTGGCACTGCGGGTCGGCCCCCTGCCCGACTCCAACCTGATCGCACGCAAGCTGGGCAGCCTGCGCACCCAGGTGTTCGCCAGCCCCGCCTACATCGCCCAGCATGGCGAACCGCAGCACCCGGATGAGCTGCAGTTTCACCGCACACTGGCAATACGCAAGGCCCATCACGGCCAGAACCAGCGCTTCACCTGGACCCTGGCCCAGCACGATGGCGAAATGCGCGAGTTCGCGGTCAACCCGCTGATTGTTGCCAATGACCCGTCGGCGCTGAACGCCGCGCTGGTGGCGGGCGAAGGCCTGATGCTGAGCAGCGACGTGATGGCCAAGCCCTTCGTCGAGGCCGGCCTGGTGCAGCAGGTATTGCCGGGCTGGACCGGCCCGGACTACGACTTCAACGCGGTGTTTGCCGGTGGCCGCCTGGTCTCACCCAAGGTGCGCGTGTTCATCGACTTCCTGGTCGCCAAACTGAACTTCGACGCCAATTACATGCTGCTGCAATGCCCCAACGCCAAGCGCCTGGCCGACATCGAGCAGGAATACCAGCAACGCTCCAAGGGCCACCCCAAGCTGCGCGTGGTGGAAGCACTCAGTGCCTGATCCGGCGCCGGTTGCGGTGCGCGGGCAGCGCAGCCGGCAACTGCTGGATCAGTAACCGCGCAGATACGGCCACAACGGCACGATCTGCACTTCCCTGCAGCCGTCGTAGCGGCTGCAGCTACCGAAATAACCCGGCCCCGAATAGCGCTGTCGCGCATCACGGTTGTAAGGGCTGTTGTAGAAATCCGGTCGATACAGGTGACCAGCCCCGTAGTAGCGGTAGGGTGTGAGGCCTTCGCTGTCGGCACCGCGCGAGACCTGCGCCAGCGCCGGGGTGCCCGCATCGTCCACGTAGCCGAACTCGTTGTCGTAACGGACCAGGCGGTAATAAACGGTCTCGCCGTCCTGCCTGCGGCTGTGCAGCGGTTCCAATTGACCACCACCGCTGTCTGCATAGGCCTTGCCGCCTTCGAACAGCACTTCGCTGGGATTGACGATCTCTTCCTCCAGCGGGGGCGCGGCAATGGCCGCTACCGCCATCGTTGCTGCCATGACTGCAACTGCAGCCTTACCCAGGGTCTTCCCCAACATGCGCATGACCATCCTCCGTGATTGGGCCGCCGCTGCCTGCAGCAACCCGCTTGCTCGCCCACCGTCCCCTTTCGGCGGGCAGTCATTACTGCTTATCGCGCCGGAAGAGTCGCCTGCCCCAGGGGCAAAGCCTCGACCGACGCCGTGGAAACAACGGACCGGAGTATAAGCGGCCCGCCGATCGACGTCGTGAAGCTGGTCCGCAGTTCAGCGCCCGCGGCCTTCACTGCGATAGCGCGCCAGGGCCTGGCGGATGACCTGGCGCGCTTCGCCGGCATCACCCCAGCCATTGAGCTGGATGTCGGCCGGCCCGGGCAACTGCTTGTAGGTGCGGAAGAAGGCTTCGATCCGTTGTCTTTCCAGCACCGGCAAGTCTTCCAGCCGGTTCATGCCGACATAGGTAGGGTCTATCCCCTCCACTGGCACACCGACGATTTTCTCGTCGGCTTCGCCCTTGTCGACCATGCGCAGCACGCCCAGCGGCCGGAACCGGATCACCGCCCCCGGCTGGATCGGGAAACGGGTCAACACCAATGCATCCAGTGGATCGCCATCGCCCGCCAAGGTCTGCGGCAACGAGCCATAGTTGGCCGGATACGCCACCGGCATGGACAGAAACCTGTCCACCCGCAGCTCGCCGTGTTCGCCCGTTTCGTACTTGATTGCGCCCCCGGCGGGGATCTCCACCACCAGCAGCACCTCGTCCGGCACGTTCTCCGCCTGTGGCAGGGCAAACGGATGCAGCAGTTCCCTGGCTCCGGCCAGTCCTGGCGCAAGCCCCAGCAACACACCACATAAAACGGCTTGCGTCGGTTTCATCAGCCTACTCCCAGCAGCGATCATCACGGCCCTTGGGCGACACCGGACGCGGGCAATCGCGCTGTGGAATGCGCCCTTCGCTGATTTCGCTGAACCGCTTGCCCGCCGCGCCATCGCGGCGGATCAGGAAGGCGTCGTACAGCCGGCCAGTGGCAGTGCGTGCCTCGTAGCGCAGCTGCTGGTCATCCACGCGCAGTACCTGGAACAACTGGGTGTCCTCGGCCGTTGGCCGCATCGTGGCGCGGGCCTGCGGTGAAAGCCGGTACTGCTTGGGACCCGCTACCGAGGAAATGTACTGCGGCAAGCTGGCACCTTCGTCCGCGCGGCGGCCGTAGGTGTGATCGTGGCCCTGCAGCACCAGGTCAACCTTGTGCCGCTGCAGGACCGGGCGCACCTGTTCGGCCAGCACCGAGGTGTCGCGCTCGGCGCGCAGTGGATACAGCGGCTGGTGTACCACCACGATGTTCCATGGCTGCGTGCTGCCGCCCAGTACGCCTTCCAGCCAATCGGCCTGCGCCGTGGCCGTGCCCAGATCCAATGCCGAGGTGCCATCCAGCACCACCACGCGCACGCCCTGGTAATCGAACCAATAGGTGGTGCTGGGCGTTGCCTTGGCACCATTGGCAGGCAAGGCAAAGCTCACCGGCCAATGCTTGCCCAGCACCCTGCGCTCCTGCGGGGTGTCCTCGAACTCCTCGAAGTACTCATGGTTGCCTGCGGCCGGCGCCACCGCCATGCCGGGCAGCAACCAACCACCGGCGGCAAACCATTCGCCCCATTCGTTGTCGTCCTCGCCATCGCCGCCGCTGACCAGGTCGCCGGCAAACAGCGCCAGTCGCGCGTCCGGGGCAGTCTGCCAGCCCTGGCGGATCACCCTACTCACATGACTGAGGTTCTTGTTCTGGGTATCGCCGAAATACAGCAGGGTCAACGGCTGGCCAGCTGCGGCAGCCGTACGGAAATGCTGCCAGGCGCCCCACGTGCCCTGCCCCTGCACGCGGTAGGCATACAGCGTGTCCGGTTGCAGGCCATCGATCAGTGCGCGGTGGTGCTGGCTGTCGCCATTCTCGGTCTGCAGGTTCTGGCTGCTGGCACGCACCTGCCGCACCTGGCCCATGTCCGGCGAATCACCGGCCACGGTCAGCTCCAGCAACGGTGCCTGCGGCAATGGCGCGGTCCGCCAGGCCACTGCAAACCCGGTGCTGGCGTCCTGCGCTGGAGACGCCACCACACGGTCCGGGAAAGCGGTGGCGGCATAGTGCCGGCTCCCCGCCGGCACCTGCGTATTGGGTTCGGCAGCTGGAACGGCCCCCACCGTTCCAGCTGCGCCCCACAGGGCTGCCAGCAGCAGCCCTTGCCTCAACCCCTGGACCTTCACTTGCCGCAATCCTGCGGCAACGACAAGGCGCTGGCGATATCGCGCCAGTCGAACGCCACCACGCCCTGGTCGTCATGCACTGCATACAACGCGCCTTGCGGGAACCGCGCCGAAGCCTGCTGGCTGTTCCAGATGCCGTCGGTGTTGGCCACGGTATTGCCGTGGAACGCACCCACTGGCGCCAGCGTCTTGCGGTCAAAAAGATGGAAGGTGCTGCGATCCTTGCCCTGCTCGGTGGTGATCCACCAGCCGCCGTCGCCGCAGGTACGCAGCATCACGCCTTCAGCCTGCGCCTTGAACTGGCCACGCCCAAAGGTCTCCCCACTGAAGTCGCCAGCCAGGTTGTAGACCTTGAACTCGCTGGCATAGGTTTCGTCTTCCTCGGCAATCAGCAGGCGGTCGTTGGCCGGATCTCCCCAGATCGACTCAACCACCCGCAGCGCGCCCTTGGGCGAGGTATCGCCGATGCTGCGGACCAGACGGGCCTGCAGTGCGCCGCCATCGAAGCGGACGTGGTAACGGCGCACGCGCTCGTTCAAACGCTCCAGCGCGGGCAGGATGTCGTTGCCGGCTGCGTCCTCACCATCGTCGTAGGAGTCGGTGACATACACGTCGTAGCCGTCCTGCTGCGGGTTCACCCACAAGCCATACGGCTTGCGCAGGTCCGCGCCTGCAAACACACCCAGCGGCTTGAAGTCCGGCAGCTGCAGGACCTGCACGCGATGGTTGTCGCGCTCGACAATGAACAGCAGGTCGCCCTGCACGGCAATGCCATTGGGGCGATCGAACTGACCTGGCGCGGTGCCAGTGCTGCCGACATCGCGCAGGTGCTTGCCGGTCTGGCCGTCATACACCACCAGCTTGTCGGTGGCCTTGGCGGTGGCGATCAGCCACACCTGGCCATCGGCGCCGCGCCAGCTGGCCGGCGAATCTATGTTGTCGGCCGGCGTCATCGGCGTCAGGAAGGCCTCGGCGACCAGCTTGGCCTGCAGGGGCGCGGCGCCCTCGGCAAGATCGGCGGCGCTGGGCGGTGTGGTGGAACGCGGTGCCGGCTGGCAGGCACTCAACGCCAGCACAATGGCGGTGGCCAGCAGTGCGGCCTTCACAGGGCCACCTTCACGCCAACAGCGTAGGTACGGCCGTATTCCTCGTTCTGCAGGGTGTGCGAACGCACGCCCTGGTACAACTCCAGCGGTTCATCCAGCAGGTTGGAGGCTTCCAGGTACAGACTCACGTTCTTGCTTACCTTGTAGTCAAAGCTGAAATCAAGCTGCGTATGCGGTGCGACGTAGATATCGAAAGCCCGGCTGTCGCCGATGGTATCCAGGTATTCGCTGCGGTAAACGCCTGCCAGACGGGTACTGAGCCCACCCCATTCGTAGCCGATATGCGCGCTGTAGATGTTCCTGGATGCACGCGGCAGGTTGAAATCCTCACCTTCACGCTTGGCCATGCCCGGATCGAAATCGGTATCCAGCCAGGTGCCGCTGGCACCGACCAGCAGACCCGACCAGGCACCCGGCAGGAAGCTGAGCTGCTGCTGCCAATTGAACTCGGCACCGAACACCTTGGCCTTGTCGCCATTGATCGATCGGGTGACTTCAAAGCCCGGATAGTCCGGATCGTCCTCGGTCACCGTCTCCACGATGTAGCCATCGATGGACTTGTGGAACAGGCCCAGCGAGATGATGCCGCTCTCGCCCAGGTAGCGTTCGAAGGACAGATCCAGGTTGGTCGACTCGTAGGGATCCAGGTTGGGATTGCCGATACGCACCTCGCCTTCATCGCGGTTCACCGCCGACCGCGGCGAAACATCGCCAAAGGACGGGCGCGCCACGGTTTTGTTCACCGAGCCACGCAGCACCCAATCATTATTGGTGTCGTAGCGCAGGTGCAGCCCCGGCAGCACGCTGGTGTAGCTGGTGTTGGCGGTGCGCGGGGTTACCGTGACGGTCTCGCCGTCGGCGGCGATATCCACGTCATTGCCGGTAGCAGCAAACTGGGTGTTCTCCACGCGCACGCCGCCGATCACGCGCAGGGCGCCAATATCCCAGGTGCCCATGGCATAGGCCGCCAGGATGTCCTCGTTGGCTACATAATCCTCTTCCAGCGAGGTCATCATATTGCCCGCGACATCGCCGGACTTGGCACTGTACTGGCCACCGTTGGCCTTCCACCACGCGCGCATCGCCGCCGAGCTCATGCCCTGCCCCAGGCTGCCGCCGCGATGATCCAGGGTCTTGCCGTTCCAGCTGGCCAGGTCAACATCCGGACCTTTCTTCAGTTCAACCTCATCGACATTGACGTCGCGCTCGCGCCAGCGGCCCAGCACACCAAACTTGTAGCTGCCCTTGTCGCCATCAAAGCGGATGTTGGCCTGCGCACTGCGTTCGCTGTCGTCAACCTGCTTGGGCGACAACACCACGCGATCGAACGCATAGTTGCCATTGTCCATCCAGCCGTTGTCGCTCAGGCTCAGGCCGGGGATGCCGCTGTTCTGGTCCAGGGTGGCCGAGAACGAATCGCCGTCATAGTCGAAGCGCGCTTCCATCTCGTCGTTCACCCGCTCGCGGGTCTTGGTATAGCCAACGCGGTAATCGAGCACCGCGTTGCTCAGGCGGTTCTCGCCGCCCAGGCTGACCGCAAACGTATTCTCTTCCTTGGTGCGGTAGCGCATGCGCTTGCTGATCGCATCGGCAGGCAGGTCGTCAAGCTGGTAGCGGTTATTGCCCAGCGCGGTGACCGTATCCGCATCGCCCAGGCCGAAGATCACGCGCTGGCGGGTCTCGGCATCGTCAAAGCGGCTGTACAGGGTGCGCAGGTAGTAGCGGTTGTCGTCGTCCGGCCGCCAATCGAAGTTGAGGTTGGCGCCGGTGCGCTCACGCTCGATGGTGTATTTGCGGTGCTGCAGGTCGACGGCCAACATTTCGCCGTCGTCGCCGAAGCTGTCGTACTCCACCTCGGTGTTGTCGGACTCGAACGTGCGCTTCTGGTAGTTCACGCCCAGCGCGACGCCAAAGGTGCCGCCGAATACTTCGCTGTAATTGAACGCGGCTTTCGGGCTCGTCTCGCCGGACAGCTCCTGATGGCTGCCTTCCAGCTTGCCCTTCAGCGATCTGCCATCGCGATCGAAGGCCGAGGCCGATTCCACTACCACCGCGCCACCGATGGCATCACCGGGCATGTCCGGCGTCGCCGCCTTGATCACGCGCAGGCGCTCGGTCGACTCTGAGGGAATGACGTCCAACGGCGCGGCGCGCGAGGCATCCTCCGGGGTACCGATGGCGATGCCGTCGATGCTGACGCTGTTCAAGGCTGCATCCAGGCCACGAATCACCACGAAGCGGCCCTCGCCCTGGTCGCGGGTGACGCTGACGCCCGGCAGACGCTGCAGCGACTCGGCCACGTTCATGTCCGGGTAGTCGCCCATCGAATCCGACGCCACCGCGTCCTGCACGCCATTGGCATCGCGCTTCATCTCCACCGCGCGGATCTGTGCTTCGCGCTGGGCGCGTACCTCGATGCGCTCAAGGTCGATTGCCGCTGCAGCACCACTGGCAGCCACCACGGTGCCGCCATCCGGCGATACCTGATCGGCCATCGCCGGCGCGGCTGCCATGCAGGCCACCGCGGTCGTTACCGCCACCACCAAGACGCTCTTGCGCACTACCGCCCCCGATCTCTGTAAAGGATGGGTGTGCACGTTATGTCCGTACAGTTACATGACAGTTACACTGACACAGCGGGAATATTGCAGTCTTCGCTAAAATGGCGGTCCTCTCCCTCCAGCGCGATCAGCCCATGAAAATCGTCGAAATCCGCCACCCGTTGGTCCAACACAAGATCGGCCTGCTCCGCGATGCATCTATGAGCACCAAGGATTTCCGTGAGGTTGTCAACGAACTGGGCATGCTGTTGGCCTACGAGGCCACAGCCAATCTGGAGACAGAAAGCCACACCATGCCGGGCTGGGCCGGCCCGGTGCAGGTGCAGCGCATTGCCGGTGCCAAGATCACCGTGGTGCCCATCCTGCGCGCCGGCCTGGGCATGCT
The DNA here is from genome assembly GCF_002477705.1 of Stenotrophomonas sp. UBA7606. Taxonomy (NCBI): domain Bacteria; kingdom Pseudomonadati; phylum Pseudomonadota; class Gammaproteobacteria; order Lysobacterales; family Lysobacteraceae; genus Stenotrophomonas; species Stenotrophomonas sp. UBA7606. Next base: position 48,791 of record NZ_DLJW01000022.1, read on the forward strand.
GACCGGCGTGCTGTCGCTGATTCCGGCGGCACGCGTGAGCGTGGTTGGCCTGCAGCGCGATGAGGAGACCCTGCAGCCGGTGCCCTACTTCGAACGTCTGACCGGCCGCCTGGAAGAGCGTGATGCGCTGATCCTGGATCCGATGCTGGCCACCGGCGGTACCCTGATCGCCACCATCGACATGCTCAAGCGCGCCGGCGCACGCCGCATCAAGGGCATCTTTCTGGTCGCCGCACCGGAAGGCCTGAAGGCCTTGGAAGCCGTGCACCCGGACGTGGAGGTCTATACCGCCGCCATCGATGAGCGCCTGAACGAGAAGGGCTACATCCTTCCGGGTCTGGGCGATGCCGGTGACCGCATCTTCGGCACCCGGGTCGGCTGAGGACCCTGGGGCGGTCACGGCGCGATTGGCGAAGTGACCGTGGGGCGATACCTCAGTGTCGCACCCAGCGCTCCTTCAGGGCGGGGGCCGACAACACCCCCCGCGCCTGCTCGTCGTGGAGCAGGTGCACCCGCAGGAATGCCGTACCCAGCTCGCGGGCCCGCCGGAAGAGTGCTTCAGGTTCCCCGCCGACAAGGTTGTGGTCGGCCCCGGCGAGCACTACCCCGGTTTTGTCACCGGTAGCAGCAGTTTCAACCGGGTAGAGGTGGTCCACCGGGTCGTTCACGAAGCCTGGCACAAGGTCCTGATCGCCCGTCACCAGCAGCAACGGCACGGCCAACGATGCATACGATTGCGCATCGACCAGGCCCGGAACTTTGCCGGGCGAGGAGAACCCCAGCACCGCCACCACCGAAGGATCCCGCAGTGGACCAAGTGCCGAAAAGGCACCACCCAAGGCTGCGGAAACCAGCGTGCCCAAGCTATGGCCTGCAGCGGCAACCGGCATCCCGGGCCAGTGCGCCGTGGCGTACCCGCTGGCGGCGCGCATGTCCGCAAACCGCTCCACCAAGCCCTGTTGCAGCGAGAACTTCTCGCGCTGCGGATACTTCATCGAATCCACATGCATCGGCGCCAGCACCACAAAGCCGGCATCGGCCCAGGACTGCAGCAAGGCCTCGTAGCGTTCTGGCCAGGCACCATGCCCCGAGGAGAACAGCACCACGCCGCGAACCTTGGCAGGTGCCCATAGGGTCAGCGTCGTGGAACGATCAGCGCTTACCTGCAAGGGCACCACCTCGCTGGGTGCGGCCAGCGCACCCAGCGACGGCCCCAGCAACAATGCCATGACAAGCCCGGCACGACGCAGCAGACAGGAAAGTTTCAAGACATTACCCCGACCTGGAAAGATGGGAGCAATGTCCGCTTTGGCCGCAGCGGCAATCAGTGCCGGAAGTCAGTTTTTCAGGGTGCCCCTGGTCAGCTCAAGCCGCCAGCGTACGCGCCCTCAACTCGCTCACTTCGTGTGCGGTGCCATAACGACCTTTTTCATCGCGTACCACCTGGGCCATCGCGCACTGCGGGTCGTGGGTGAAGAACAGGTGCACGTTGCGCGCCAGCTTGTCTTCCAGGAAGGCGCGCTTCTCATCGATCAGCAGCTCGGCATTACGGTCGTAGCCCATGGTGATCGGCACATGCACCCACGACCGCCCGGGGATCAGATCGGCGCAGAACACCACGCCACCGCGCGGCTCGCCATTGACCTGCTCGGGGCCAACGATCTCGGCCAGCATCAAGCCCGGCGTATGGCCGTCGCTGAAGCTGAAACGCACGCTCTGCCCCAGCACCTGCGAGTACGGGCCGGACACGATCTCCAGCCGACCACTGGCTTCCAGCAGGGCCGGCAGCTCGGGGATGAAGCTGGCGCGGTCGCGCGGGTGCGGGTGCCGCGCGCGCTCCCAGTGCTCGGCCCCCACCACGAAAGTGGCATTGGGGAACAGCAGCTCCGGCTCGCGCCCTTCCGACCACGGCGCCAGCAGGCCGCCGGCATGGTCAAAATGCAGATGGCTGAGCACCACCACATCGATGTCCTCGTGCTCGAACCCCGCCTCGCGCAACGAGTCCATCAGCACGTGCTGCGGTTCCTGCACTCCAAAGCGCTCACGCAGCCTGGGTTCGAAAAACGCACCGATGCCGGTTTCGAACAACACCGTCTTGCCGGCCAGCGGGCTGGCCAACAAGGCCCGGCAGGCGAGTTCGATGCGATTGAGATCGTCCGACGGTGACCACTTTTCCCAAAGGGCCTTGGGCGCATTGCCAAACATTGCGCCGCCATCGAGCTTTTGCGAGTTACCGCGGATTGACCAAAGTTTCATATGAAAAATTCTACCCGGACCGCGTTAAATATTCGCAAGGTCGCAGCGCCTGAATATTGACGCCCAAAGCAGCAAATGCGGGATGCCGGGACATTGCGCGCCATCCTCTTCCGCAGACCTTGTGGAGACCGCATACCACCGCGAAAAAACAAACACTTCCCCCGCCGCGACATGCTCCGGCCTTGCCGTCATTCCCGCGCGGGTGCGCTCCTCAACCCAACACGGCGGGACCAACGCAACTGGTCCAACGCCACTTGTTGATTCGCGCGCGGGTACCTGCAACGCCAGGCCATGTGCAATGACGTCCACAAGCGCAAACACCCGATTTGAGAGTGCCCAAAGAAAAACCCCGCCGAAGCGGGGTTTTGCGATCACTCAGGCTGGCCAGGCTTGCCAACCTCGGCACTGCCCACCGGGTTGCGTGGGTCGCTGCCGCCACTCAGGGTGTTGCTGCTGCGGTCCCACTCCACCGTCTGCAGGTTGCCCCAGACGTGGCTGGAGCCGCGCCCTTCGGCGGCGGTATCACCCGGCAGGTCGACCTTGTGCCCCATCGCCTGCAGCTGCTTGGCCACTTCCGGCGAGAACGCGCCACTCTCGGCGGAGATCTCGTCCGGCAGCCACTGGTGGTGGTAACGCGGCAAGGCTGCAACCTGCTGCGCATCCAGGCCGGCGTCATAGCCCAGGATGCCCAGCAGCACCATGGTGATGATGCGGCTGCCACCCGGGGTACCGATCACGATGACCTTGTCGGCGTTCTCCATGAAGGTCGGCGTCATCGAGCTCAGCATGCGCTTGCCGGTTTTCGGCGCGTTGGCCTCATAGCCCATCACGCCAAAGGCGTTGGGCGTGCCCGGCTTGAGCGCGAAGTCGTCCATCTCGTTGTTCAGCAGCACGCCGGTGCCCGCCGGGATCAGGCCCGAGCCATACAGCAGGTTGACCGTCTGCGTGCCGCCGACGCGGTTGCCTTCGCCATCGATGATGGAGAAATGCGTGGTTTCATCGTCCTCCAGCGGCGTCGGGTTACCCGACAGCAGGTCGCTGGGGGTGGCCTTTTCCGGATGGATGGTCGCCCGCAGGCCCTGCGCGTAGTCGCGGCTGGTCAGCACTTTCTGCGGGATATCGACGAAGTCCGGGTCACCCAGGAAGAAGGTGCGGTCGCGATAGGCACGACGCATCGCTTCCACCACCAGGTGGGTGCGATGCGCCTCGTCCATCTTGTTGATGTCCCACCCTTCCAGGATCTGCAGCATCGATGCCAGCGCGATGCCGCCGGAAGACGGCGGCGCGGCCGTGGTGATCTTCCAGTCGCGGTAGTTGAAAACGATGGGCTCGCGGGTCTTGACCGTGTAGCCGGCCAGTTCCTCCGCCGTCCAGCGGCCACCGGCCTGCTTCACGCCGGCCAGCAGCTTGCGCCCGGTCTCGCCGCGGTAGAAGCCGTCAAACCCCTTGTCGGCCAGCAGCTGCAGGGTGTGGGCCAGCTCGGGCTGCTTGAAGATGTCGCCTTCGGCAATCGGCTTGCCGCCACGCAGGTAGACCTCACGCGTGCCGGGGTAGCGCTCCATCACTTCACGGCGGGACGCGTAGCCGCGCGCCATGCGGGCATATACCGGGAAGCCATCGCTGGCGACGCGGATGGCCGGTGCCAGCGAGTCGCCCAGCGGCAGCCGGCCATGCTCGCGGGCCAGCTTCACCAGTGCCGCCGGCAGACCGGGGATGCCGGCCGACCATGGGCCATTGACCGAGCGATCGCGATCCAGGTCGCCGTTCTTGTCCAGGAAGGCCGCCGGGGTGGCCGACTCGGGCGCGGTTTCACGCGCATCCAGCATCAGGTCCTTGCCGGTCCTGGCATCATGCAGCAGGAAGAAACCGCCGCCGCCCAGGCCGGAGCTGATCGGCTCCACCACTGCCAGGGTCGAGGACACCGCCACCGCGGCGTCGAAGGCATTGCCGCCCTTGCCAAGGATTTCCATGCCGGCCTGGGTGGCCAGCGAGTGACCGCTGGCAATGGCCGCCCCATCCGGATGGGTGGCGCGGGCCGGGGCGGTTTCAGCCGCCCACAGCGCTGGCGAGGACACCAGGGCAACAAGCAGCAGGGAACGGGCAAGGATCTTCATGCCTAGGGGTTCTCCGGTTCGTAAAGCTCGGGGTGATCGCGCTGCAGGCCGGCCAGTTTGGCCAGCAGCTGATCCTGGGTTTCGGGGATATCGGGGTCCGGGTCGATGCACTCGACCGGGCACACAACAACGCATTGCGGCTCATCGAAATGGCCGACGCATTCGGTGCAACGGGCCGGATCGATCACGTAGATCTCCTCGCCCATGGAAATGGCCTTGTTTGGGCAGGCGGGCTCGCAGACGTCACAGTTGACGCAGAGCTCATTGATTTTGAGGGACATACTTCCTGCCTTCCCGTGGGGACGGGATGTTCAACCAGCGCCTGCCCTTACCGTATCAGCGGGGGGCGCGGCTGCGGTGATACTGCAGGCAGCGGAGCGATCCGCGTGCCTGCGATTGCATCGCTGCTGGCGAAGCGATACGGGCCTGGCGGCTTGCGCCGCCGCTGCCCTGCCTGCAGCAATCCCCGCTTGCGCGGGGCTATCTACCGGCAACTTCACCGGGGGCGAATCCCGCCTGCGCGGGGATGACGCATTGGCAACTTCACCAAGAGCGATCCCCGCCTGCGCGGGGATGACGCACTGGCAACTTCACCAGGAGTGATCCCCGCCTGCGCGGGGATGACGCACTGGCAACTTCACCAGGAGCGATCCCCGCCTGCGCGGGGATGACGCACCGGCAACTTCACCAGGAGCGATCCCCGCTTGCGCGGGGCTATCTACCGGCAACTTCACCGGGGGCGAATCCCGCCTGCGCGGGGATGACGCACCGGCAACTTCACCAGGAGCGATCCCCGCCTGCGCGGGGATGACGCACCGGCAAAGGCGGGGCCGCTGGCGGCCCCGCGCCAGTGCGTCACTTGGCTTCGACGAAGATGTAGTCGGCGCCGGTCGGCTTGACGATGGTCTGTACGCGGGCGTTGTCAGCGGCATCGCCGATGAACACCACGCGCACGCCCTTCATCGAATCGGCCTGCACGCCCTTGAAGCCGGCTTCGATCATGTCGGCCATCTTGGCCGAAGCAGACGAACCGAAAGCCAGCATGTTGCCCGGCTGGATGCCACGGCCGATGGCGGTGGTGGCGCTCTCAACCTGGCGGTCGTACTTGGCGGCGAATTCCGGATCCGATTCCGGCGGCAGGTAGTACAGGAACGGGCTGGAGGTGATGTTGCCCATGTTCTGCACGGCAACGGCCTGCAGGTACTTCTTCCAACCCGCATCATCGTCCTTGGCGGGGGCAACCAGCGCCTGCTGGGCTTCGGCGACCGGGGCGGCCTCTTCCTTCTTGCAGGCCGTGAAAGCCAGCACCATCGAAGCGGCAAGCATCACGCGCATCGTGTTCTTCATGGTTGTTCTCCCTTTAGAGGTATTTGCTACTGATTTCTGGATTACTGCCCGCGGGCTTCGCGGGCCTTGCGCAACGCTTCCAGCACGGTTGCCGGCACGAAACCGGACACATCACCACCGAGCCGGGCGATTTCGCGCACCAACGAGGAGGAAATGAAGCTGTGCTGCTCGGAGGGGGTGAGGAACAGCGTCTCCACCTCCGGTATCAGATGCCGGTTCATGCTCGCCATCTGGAATTCGTATTCAAAATCGGACACCGCACGCAGGCCGCGCAGCAGCACGCCACCGTGCACCGAGCGCACGAAATGCGCCAGCAAGGTGTCAAACCCCACCACTTCGACGTTGTCATGGTGCTGCAGGGCTTCGACCGCCAAGGCCACGCGCAGGTCCAGCGGCAGCGTCGGACCCTTGGCCGGGCTCTGTGCGACGCCCACCACCACCTTTTCGAACAGCGGCGCAGCGCGGTTCACCAGGTCGATATGACCATTGGTGATCGGGTCGAAGGTGCCCGGGTAAACGGCGATGCGGCGGTTCGGTATGGTCATGCGGGTTCGGTCGCGTTCATGTCGTCGCGAAGTGTAGCAGCGGCCCGCCGATAGAGGGCATAGCTGACGTCGCGGGTGCTGCCATCGCGGTGCAGGACCCAGTCGGGCGGCAACAGTGGCGCCGCGCCGGCCGGCGCCTCCAGGTACAGCCAGGCACCGTCGGCCAGATGCCGCGGCAGTTCAGCAAGCACCCGCTCCCACAGGCCGGCGGCGAAAGGCGGGTCCAGGAACACCACGTCAGCCTGTGCCGGCGGCGCGGTCCGCAGCCATTGCAGCGCATCGGCGGCGGCAACCGACACCTGCCCGGCGGCATCCAGCTTGCCCAGGGTGGCGCGCAGCGCCGCGACCAGCCCGGGATCACGCTCCACCAGCTGCGCAGCCGCAGCACCCCGCGAAACCGCCTCCAGCCCCAACGCACCGCTGCCGGCAAACAGGTCCAGCACGCGCGCACCCGGCAGCTTCGGCATCAGCCAGTTGAACAGGGTCTCCCGCACCCGATCGCTGGTGGGGCGCAGCCCCTCCAACTGCGGCACCTGCAGGCGGGTATTGCGCCAGCGACCACCGATGATGCGGACCTGGCCCAGCGCCTCGCCGGTCCGGCCACCGCCACGGCTCACGCACCCAGCTCCGGCCAACACGCACGCAACAGACAAGAATGACGGGACATCAGCGCTCTTTCAGGCATCTCCAGGGGCCATAGATGATAGACCAGCCCCTGCCCCATCTTGAAAACGCCGTATCCACCCCTATCCCTGCAGGCAGCCGCCGCGCTACCGCGCGGCACGTCAGCCAGGGAGCACCACCGACCGATGAACGCACCGAACCAGAAAGAGACCCGCGGTTTCCAGACCGAGGTGAAGCAGCTGCTGCACCTGATGATCCACTCGCTGTACTCGAACAAGGAAATCTTCCTGCGCGAGCTGGTGTCCAATGCCGCCGACGCCGCCGACAAGCTGCGTTTCGAAGCGCTGACCCAGCCCGAGCTGCTTGAAGGCGGCGCGCCGCTGCGCATCCGCATCGAGGCCGACCCGGCCGCGCGCACCCTGACCATCGACGACAACGGCATCGGCCTGAGCCGCGATGAAGCCATCGCCCACCTCGGCACCATCGCCAAGTCCGGCACCGCCGAGTTCCTGAAGAACCTGTCCGGTGACCAGAAGAAGGACTCCAACCTGATCGGCCAGTTCGGCGTGGGCTTCTATTCGGCCTTCATCGTGGCCGACCAGGTCGACGTCTACAGCCGCCGCGCCGGCCTGCCGGCCAGCGAGGGCGTGCATTGGTCGTCCAAGGGCGAAGGCGAGTTCGAGGTCGAGACCATCGACAAGCCCGAGCGCGGCACCCGCATCGTGCTGCACCTGAAGGAAGGCGAAGACAGCTATACCGATGGCTGGCAGCTGCGCAGCCTGATCAAGAAGTACTCCGACCACATCGGCCTGCCGATCGAGCTGCAGAAAGAACACCACGGCGAGGACGCCGACAAGCCGGCCACGCCGGAATGGGAAACCGTCAACCGCGCCAACGCACTGTGGACCCGCGCCAAGTCCGAGATCACGGACGAGGAGTACAAGGAGTTCTACAAGCACATCGCCCACGACCCCACCGATCCACTGGCCTGGACCCACAACAAGGTCGAGGGCAAGCTGGAGTACACCTCGCTGCTGTTTACCCCCGGCCGCGCGCCGTTCGACCTGTACCACCGCGACGCGCCCAAGGGCCTGAAGCTCTATGTGCAGCGCGTTTTCATCATGGACCAGGCCGAGCAGTTCCTGCCGCTGTACCTGCGCTTCATCAAGGGCGTGGTCGATTCCAACGACCTGCCGTTGAATGTGTCGCGTGAAATCCTGCAGTCCGGCCCGGTGATCGACTCGATGAAGTCGGCGCTGACCAAGCGTTCGCTGGACATGCTGGAGAAGCTGGCCAAGGACAAGCCGGAGGACTACGCCGGCTTCTGGAAGAACTTCGGCCAGGTGCTGAAGGAAGGCCCGGCCGAGGATTACGGCAACCGCGAGAAGGTCGCCGGCCTGCTGCGCTTCGCCTCCACCCATGACGACAGCGGCGAGCAGAGTGTCGCCCTGGCCGATTACGTCGGTCGCATGATCGAAGGCCAGGACAAGCTCTATTACCTGACCGGCGAGAGCTACCAGCAGGTCAAGGACAGCCCGCACCTGGAGGTGTTCCGCAAGAAGGGCATCGAAGTGCTGCTGATGACCGATCGCATCGATGAGTGGCTGATGAGCTACCTCAACGAATTCGACGGCAAGTCCTTTGTCGATATCGCCCGTGGCGACCTGGACCTGGGCAAGCTGGAGACCGAAGAAGACAAGAAGGCACAGGAAGAAGTCGCCAAGACCAAGGAAGGCCTGGCCACGCGCCTGAAGACCGCGCTGGGCGAGGAAGTGGCCGAAGTGCGTGTTTCCCACCGCCTCACCGATTCGCCGGCGATCCTGGCCATCGGCGAGCAGGACCTGGGCCTGCAGATGCGGCAGATCCTGGAAGCCAGCGGCCAGAAGGTGCCGGACAGCAAGCCGGTATTCGAATTCAATCCCAGCCACCCGCTGATCGAGAAGCTGGATGCCGAGCCCGACATGGACCGGTTCAACGACCTGGCCCACGTCCTGTTCGACCAGGCCGCATTGGCCGCTGGCGACAGCCTGAAGGACCCGGCCGGCTACGTGCGCCGCCTGAACAAGCTGCTGCTGGAACTGTCGGCCTGACGATCCACACCCTCCCTTCGCGCAGCGAAGGGAGGGTTGGAGAGGGCTGCCCCGTAGTGCCGAGCCACGCTCGGCAGGGGCTTTCCCAGCAATTCCTGTAGTGCCGCGAGCCACGCTCGGCAGAGGCTTTCTCAGCAATTCCTGTAGTGCCG